>NZ_WHJF01000114.1:0-20888 GCF_011682185.1 Massilia genomosp. 1 | reverse complement strand
TCGGTCGCCGCCCATATGCGCAATGCTGCCTCATCAAGGCGACTAGAAAGGGCCAGATATTTTTCTTCTATCGTCAAGATTTCACTCATGTACCAACGATAATCGAATCATTGAAATTGTTCAAGTTATTTTTGCTTAAATCCATAGTGTGCAATATCGCGATTGTGCATGCCGCGCTTGCGTCCATCTTCGATGATGATGTCGACCACCTTTTGCTGCACCTCCGGTGGCACTTCCCAACCGTTGCGGCCGGTTCCCGACAATGGCTTCGATGAATCGAGCGGGTCTTTATAGTGGGTTTTACTCATTGGTTCACGGCGGTATCATAGGCAGCATCGCGTGTGATATTGCGAATGGATATTTGCTCACTGTCATCCCACTTGCGTTCGTGCGCGAGGATCGCACGCTTTTCCTGTGCACCGACCAGCCAGCGTCGACCATCCTGTTTCCAGCGGCCGTCGAGGCCGAACAGCACGCTGCGCTCGCACTCGCGACAATTGCCACGATTGCCCATCGCTCCGGATAGGTAGATCTTGTCGCCGGCCGTTACGCAGCTCATGGACAGTAGGAGCAGCGGCACCTCCCCAGTGTCACGCTGTCGCTCCAGCAGGTTGCGCTTCAAGGCCCGGCGACCGGGACGCTCGATATGCAGTGTTTGCCGGCTGCATAAGCCATTGCGCTGTAACATGGCATCCGGATCATATGTTTCCTGGCAAAACGCGCGCACGGTAATGCGTGCATCAGCGCAAGCAAGCTCGGTTTTATACCAGTGCATTTCATCGGTTGCGGCGCCTGCGGCGCTGCACAGCAGGCCCATGGCCAAAATGACGCTCTTCATTCTTCTCCGCCTTCATTGAACCAATCGTTCACTTCATCCTCGTCCACCTTGTTGCGGTGGAATTTCTCATTCGTGTCGAAGGTAATCTTGATGTCTTCAGGCTCCGACGTGGGCACCACCTGCGTAAAGCCATCCTGATCGGTCATTCCGAACACCACCTTGCCGTCCTCGTGACGCTTGCGGTACAGCCGACCGGTATGCGGCTCCCCGGTGATTTTGTCTTCGACCTTGAAATGCGCCGCATACAACTTCTCGCGCGGCAGATCGGGATAGTTGTATGTCGCCGAGCCGGAACCGGTCAAGTCCTTGAAGCCGGCCAGGAAGGTAATCGTGCCCGGACCGTGCAAATCGATATTATCCCCTTTCAGGCGCATAAACGCCCCGGCTGCGGTCATCAGCACGCCATCGCTGCCCGCGACCGTGACGGTAGCGTCGATGCTGGCAACCGTGATAGTCCCGGCGGCCGTCAGACGGGTTTCGTCCGACTGGCTCTGTGAACTGAACTTGCCGCTGGCGCTGTGCAAAGCGATCCCGGTTTCCTGATGCGGCTTGCCGGAGTTGCTCAATTTTCCATAGGTGAACATGCTGATGCCGGTCCGTACTGCCATCGATGCATTGCCGCGCACGGCCATGTTGAGGTCATGCCCGGCACTCATCGCACTCGTCCCGACGGCATGGACAATGGCGTTGGCGGGCGTGGTGACAGCGATACCGGCAGGCGCCGACAGCTGGATCTGCTGTTCGCTGTAGGCCTGCGCCGCGCCCTGGCCGCCGCGATCGCCGTAACCCGAGCCGCGCGCCGCAGCATCGATCACGGCGGTCTCCGGGATGGTCAGTCATGCCAGTCTGAGTGCAGCGAGGCGTAGCGCCGAAAACAAAGAAACAGCAGCGGTGGCGGACACGCTTCCGCACAGCACAGATCCCGTCATTGCAGTCGCTGCGCAAGGGGGACTGGGCCTGAATGCGCGTCAACATGTGCAGATGGCAAATGGCGAGAGCATTGCTTTGATGACAGGAATGGATAGCCAATTCGTGACGGGCGGCCAGGTGCGGGTGCACAGCGGTCAGGCCATCGGCCTGCTGGGCGGGGCAGTCAAGCCGGGAGACGATGCGCTGGGCATGCAGGTGATTGCAGGCAAGGGCGCCATCGATATCCAAGCGCAGGCGGACGTGCTCAAGGTGCAGGCACGCGATGAAATCAATCTGATCAGTGCGCACGCGCAGATCGACTGGGCGTCGCCGACTCGGATCAGCCTGACAACCGGTGGCGGGGCGAACATCACGATAGAAGGTGGCGACATCACGGTACAGTGCCCGGGGACGATTACTGTACGCGCGGGCATTAAAGATTTTACCGGTCCCGGTGGGATGAGTTACCCCATGCCTAAGCTGCCGCGCGGATTGACCTCGTATTAGCCGTCGCTACGGTTTTTCGAGGTCCCCAGTAGAGTAAATTCTTCATTGAACTTGCGCGCCACGCGGACACTGAGGCGCCGGTGGTGCGCCAGCGCATCAGAATTGCCAAATGGATACGATCCCACCTCAATCCCGTGATCGTATCCAAGTTGCAAATCATACCGCAGGGGCCAATTTTTCTGGTGCCCCCTGTGGAAATGAATTGTTACGGAAATTTGCGCACGAACTGACGAGCAGATGCATTTCCCCCCCACGACTCGACAAGCTTGTTGCCGCCCTCAGCGCTTCCAGCCGCGGTCGCGCGCGGCGCGTTCCGCGAGCGGGTCGAGCGGCTCGTCGGCGCGGCGCGCGATCGCGCTGGCGAGCGCCTGCGGCATGCCCTCGCCGGGGCTGCGGTACTCGCCCGGCGCGCCGTCCATGCTGGCGAACAGGTCGATCTGCCAGCCGCCGCCATCGACGCGGCAGGCCAGCCCGCCGCCGTTGGCAACCCGGAAATTGCGGCAGTAAGCACCTTCTTTGGACAAGTAACTGCGGGCGATCCGCACCGGGGCGTCGGCCGCCGGGACGCCCGACAATTGCTGGGCCAGCGCCAGCGCCAGCGCGCCGCGCGCCATCATGGCCGCGCCGTCGCCGTCGGCCAGCGCCAGCGGGACCGGCTGGAGCGCGTAGCCGAGGCCGGCGCCGGCCAGTAGCGCGGCCGACAGCATGCCGCCCAGCCTGGCCCAGGCCGGCCACGACCAGATCTGCGGCGTGTCGTCGGCCACCGGCGCGGGGGTGCCGACCACGCGCGCGGCGCGCACCGCGTGCAGGTGTACCACCTTGGCCGAGCGCGGCGCCTGCGGCTGGCGCTGGGCCGCGCCGTCGGCCCCGCCCGGCCCGAAACCGGCAAAGGCGTTGCTGTGCTGGGTCAGGAGCAGGCGTATCCGGGCCGCCAGCAGCGGGTCCTCGCGCACGGCCGCCTCGACCGCCTGGCGCGTGTCCTCGCCCAGCGCGCCGTCGGCATAGGCCTTCAGGATTTCATCGGAAAAGCTCATACTGCCATCCTCGTCTGATCGGGCGCCCGTGCGGCAGGGGCAAAAGTCGCTTCCTGCTATCTTATCATTGCGCCATGGCCGCGCAAGAGGCGGATTCCGGAACACGGTTCAGGCTGTGATCAGGCCATGTTCATCTAGCATATCGTGCAACAATTCGAGCCGGATGACCGGGTTATCCAGCATCAGCAAGCGGTATTTCTGGTCGTTCGGCAGCGGCAGCAGGTCGCACCAGCGGTTGGCGACCCAGCCGCAGTCGTCCAGGCGGAACGGCGGCAGCACCGGCCAGCGCTGTTCGGGCACCTCGTCGAGCGAGGCCAGCACGCGGTCGAGCGCGTCAGCCGCGCCCTGCAGCTCGGACGGCACCGGCACCGGGTGGTCGTCTTCGAGCAGTTCGGTCTCGGCCATCCACAAGCCGTTCGGGCGGCGCTCGCTGGCCAGGATGCGAAAGCGCGCGCCGCCGCGGCAACTGAGCTGCATCAGCCCGGGCGCGCTCATGGCGCTGTCGTACACCGAGGCCAGGGTGCCGGCCGGGTGAAAGCGCTCCAGCCCCTCGGGCGTGCGCACCTCGTGGCCCTCGGTCAGCAGCACCACGCCGAACGGAGTGCCGCTGGCGATGCACTTGCCCACCATGTCGAGGTAGCGCACTTCGAAAATCTGCAAAGGCAGCACGCCGTCCGGAAACAGGACCGTACCGAGAGGAAACAGAGGGAAAGAGAGGGTCGCCATCACCCCATGATGCCAGAATCCGGGCCGGCAGCGAAGCACGATTGTCCGGCCGCGTGCTGGCGCGTGTGTATCGCCATTTTACTTTTTTTACATCAAGCAACCCCTTTTTGGGGCCGCTTCCGTTACATTCCATGTCCCGCCAATGCGCAATAGTCGCTGCGGGAAAACAACAACAGGGGACCGCGAAAAACCGTAGCGAGCGGTGCAAGTTTCGTCCGAGAAGCGCAGCCGTACGAAGGTACGGTGAGCATCGCAGGACGAAAATTGCACCGCGCAGTAGGTTTTTCGAGGTCCCCAACAAGACACAAGAAAAGACAACTACCAGGAGAGCCACCCCATGTCGCACCTTTTCGCGGCCGGCCTGGCGTTGCTGCTGCTCGCGGGCTGCCAGCAGCGCGCCAGCGAGCCGGCGCCACCGAAAACCCTGCACGCGTTCGAGGACGACGCGCAGCTGGAGGCGTTTTTCAAGGACCAGCCGGCAGCGGCCGCGCCGCTGCAAGCGGACCCACCGCTGGCGGCCGACAGCGCCCTCGCCGCCGAGCACGGGCGGCACCTGGTGCTGCTGCGCCACGGACGCCTGCATACCGTCGAGATCGGCAAAGACCAGCTCAAGCCGGTCGTGGCGGTCGATGCCTTCGCGCCCGGCGCCGCCGCCATGAGCCGCCATGACGCGCTGATCGTGTCGGATGACACGGTGGCGCTGATCGGTTACAGCGATCCCGAGCGCAGCACCGGGATCAAGCTGTTCGACATCGACGCCGGCGGCCGCCTGGCGTTTCGCGCCAGCTACCTGCTGCGCGCCGGCGATGGCGGCGCGCCGGGCACGCTCGCCGTCAGCCAGGTCGACAGCAAGCTGGTGCTGTACGCGGCGCGCGCGCCCGAGGCGCCCGGCGCCGACCCGCTGGCCGCGCTGCCGGCGCTGCGCGCGGGGGCCGGGCCGTTCCAGCGCATCGCCCCGGCCAGCCGCGTGTACCGCCTCGACGCCGCCGTCGACAGCGGCCTGACCTTGCACAGCGTCACCGTGTGCGACCTGGCCACGCGCGCGCTGCGCTGCGACGCCAGCGTGCTGCTGGCGCCGCGCGCGCGCGCCTTTTACATGGCGCCGCAAGCGCTGTACGTCTGGACGCTGCCGTACGCGGGCGACGCCGGCGCCGGCCTGGTGCGCATGCCGCTCAACGGCGGCGCCCCAGGCGCGCTGCGCGTTGCCGGCGCGCCGTACGACCAGTTCTCTTTCCACGAAAGCGCGGACGCCCACCTGAACGTGCTGGTGGGCGCGGACGGGGCCACCCGTTCCTGGCGCGGCCAGGCCGGCGCCAACGCCCTGGCCTTGCTGCGCTTGCCGCTGCAAGCGTTTTCCGACGGCAGCGAGCGCGCGCCCATGGCCAGCTACAAGGACTTGCCCGATTTTTCCTCGGCGCCGATGCGCAACCGCTTTATCGGCCCGTGGCTGGTGTATGGCGGCGCGGCCAGCACGGCCGATGGGCGCGCGCCGCTGTTCGCGCTGCGCTGGGATGGCAGCGGCGGCTTGCAGCGCCTGCAACTGGCGCACCCGGTCGAGCGCATCGCGGCCATGGGCGTCGATGCGGTGGTGGCCGGCCAGGCGCGCAGCGCGCTGCACCTGAGCAGCATCAGGCTGGGGCCGGGGCCGGACCAGCAAGCCACCGTGGCCAACACCTACGTCCATCCAAACGCGCGGGAGACGCCGGCGCGCGTCCAGGAGCCGTATTACGCTGCCCAGCGGCCCGGCCAGGGCACGCTGAGCCTGGCGATCGTGGAAGCCGCAGAGCCGGATCGCAGCGAGGATGCGGTAGCCGATGCGGTGGCCGACCCCGCCTCGGTGCTGTACCTGCGCAACACCGCGCTCAAGCTGCGCGAGCTGGGCGCGCTCAAGACCGGGCACGACGCCCCCGGCGACGCCGCTGTGTGGTACGGCAACGCCCGCCCGCTGTTCGTGCAGGGACGCCTGTTTGCGCTGCTGGGCGATGAATTGGTGGAAGGCAAGCTGAAAAACGGCCGCCTGCGCGAAGCGCGGCGGATTAACTACGCTCCGGCGGCCCCTTGATCGCGTAAGCGCGCAGCGCCTGTTCGAGCGCGTACAGGCGCCAGCGCAGGCGGTCCGGTCCGGGATTCGGATGGATGCTCACGAGCACCGTCAGTTCGCCGCTGACGCGGGCGCTGCACGGCAGTTGCAATTCGGTGGCGCGCTCGAAGGGCAGGCGAAATTCCTGGCCCGGCATCAGGCGCAGGCCGCCAACCTGGTGCGGCACGCTGTCGCTGTTCCTGAGCAGCAGCACGTCGCGCAAACCCACGGTCAGGCGCACCACCGGCGGCAGCACCTCGGCCTTGTCGCCGGCGCGGCGGCGTTCGGCGGCGTGTTCGGGAATGTCGAGCAAGAAATCGCGGCTGCCGGGGCGGATCGGCGCCATCGCGGCCCAGACCAGCGACAGCAGGAACGCGGCGAGCAGGAGCGAAGCGAGCCAGTGGCGGCGCAGGTGCTGTTCCATGCTCAACGGCCCGCCGGCGGGCGCGCCCGGCGCAGCGTCAAGGATCGATCACCGCGGCGCAGGCGTCGGTCGGCAGCGCCGCCACATGCCCGACCACGGGAACCATCTTGATCACGGCCGAACCGACGCGGCAAGGCGCCGCCATCACGCCGCAACCGCTCAGCACGGCAGGCAGCAGGACGATGGTAGCGATACGGCAAACCAGGCGGGCATTCATCGTGACATCCAGGGAAAGTGAGGGTGAGAAAGAATTGTAAATGGCGCGCTACAATGGCGACAACCATTTAGAGGTAACAAAACGTTTGTGCGCCACATCGTGCGCCACATTGTGCGCCACACAGTGATAGGATGAAGTCGATGAATTCCACCATCCGTGAGCTACATATCGGCATCGTCGCCTGCTCGGCCGAGGGGGCGGCGCTGTGCTACCGCACCATCTGCCACGAGGGCGCGCGCCAGCTCGGCCCCTACGAGCATCCGCAACTGACCATGCATTCGCATGCGCTGGCCGCCTACATGCGCTGCATCGATGCCGACGACTGGGCGGGCGTGGGCGAACTGATGCTCTCATCGGCGCACAAGCTGGCCAGCGCCGGCGCCGATTTCCTGATCTGCCCCGACAACACGATTCACCAGGCGCTGGCGCCGATCCTGGCGCGCTCGCCCCTGCCGTGGCTGCACATCGCCGACGTGGTGGCCGACGAAGCGCAGGCGCTCGGCTACAAGCGCATCGGCCTGACCGGCACGCGCTGGCTGGTCGAGAGCGAAGTCTACCCCGAACGCTTCGCCGCCCACGGCCTGGCCACGGTGCGTCCCGGCCTGGCGGCGCGCATGGAAATCAACCGCATCATCATGGACGAGCTGGTCAACGGCGACTGCAAGCCGGCGGCGATCGCCTATTTCCAAAAAACCATCGCGCGCATGAAAGATGGCGGTTGCGACGCGGTCGTGCTGGGCTGCACGGAAATTCCGCTGATTATGAACAACGGCAATTCGCCCCTGCCCACGCTCGACTCGACCCGGCTGCTGGCGCGCGCCGCGCTGCGTCATGCGATCGGGCAAGAATGACAGGCGGCCCGCGCGGCCCGGCCTGCGCGGCCCGACCCGACAGATTGACACGACCGCTTAAAACTGCGACGATACGAGCATGACAACGTTTAACTCACATGCCCGGTATTTGAATTGGTGGCTGCGCTGACATCGCGCGGCGCTTGCACCATCATGTGTTTTCCATGAACGCCGCCTCGATTGGGCGGCGTTTTTCATGAGCGTTTTCCGATAGGGGCACCCACCCAAGGACTATCGAAATGTCTTCACCCGCATCGACCGCAGCACCCATCATCCTGACCGGCGACCGTCCGACCGGCCCGCTGCACCTCGGCCACTACGTCGGCAGCCTGCGCAACCGCGTTACGTACCAGCGCGATTACCGCCAGTTCATCATGCTGGCCGACGCCCAGGCGCTGACCGACAATATGGACGACCCGGCCAAGGTCCAGCGCAACGTCATCGAAGTCGCGCTCGACTACCTGGCGACCGGGATCGACCCGGCCCAGTCGACCATTTTGATCCAGTCGCAGATTCCCGAACTGGCCGAACTGACCTTTTACTACCTGAACCTGGTCACGGTGGCGCGCCTCGAGCGCAACCCGACCGTCAAGGAAGAAATCCGCCTGCGCGGCTTCGAGCGCGACATCCCGGCGGGATTCTTGACCTATCCGGCCAGCCAGGCGGCCGACATCACCGCCTTCAAGGCGGTGCTGGTGCCGGTGGGCGAAGACCAGGTGCCGATGATCGAGCAAACCAATGAAATCGTGCGCCGCTTTAACCGCATCGTCAATAAGGACGTGCTGGTCGAAGCCAAGGCGCTGGTGCCGGAAATCGGCCGCCTGCCGGGCATCGACGGCAAGGCCAAGATGAGCAAGTCGCTCGGCAACACCATCAACCTGTCGGCCAGCGCCGACGAAGTGCGCGCCGCCGTCAAGAAGGTCTACACCGACCCGCTGCACCTGCGCGTGGCCGATCCCGGGCATATCGAAGGCAATATCGCGTTCGCCTACCTGGACGCCTTCGATCCGGAAAAAGATGCCTTGGCCGAGATGAAGGCGCACTACCAGCGCGGCGGCCTGGCCGACAGCATCGTCAAGGCGCGCCTGGAAGCGTGCCTGCAAGAGTTCCTGGCGCCGATCCGCGCGCGCCGCGCCGAGCTGGAAAAGGACCGTGGCCACGTGATGCAGATCCTCAAGGAGGGCACCGCGCGCGCGCGCGAAGTGGCGGCGCAAACGGCCGATGAAGTCAAGCGCGCGATGGGCCTGAGCTACTTCTGAGTTACTTTTAGGCTGCTGCCGCCCTCAGCGGTAGCGCCCCAGGATGGCGTCCACGCTGCCATCGTCGATCAGGCCGTTGATGGCCTGGTTGACCTGCCCGAACGGCACCCCGGCCTTTTTCGAGAACGCGCACTGCGCCTTGAACGAGGCGAACACCAGGTCCTGGCGCAGCTTCAGGGCAGGGTTGGTGCGCATCTGGTAGGCCAGCGTGGCCTGCCCGATCACGGTATGGAGCACCTTGCCGGCCATCAGTTTGCGTAAATTCTCTTCCATGGTGGCCGATTCGCTGCGCTGGAAGCGCAATCCCAGCACTTGCTCGACCCGCGGATAGCGGTAACCGGCCACCGTGCCGACCGGGCGGTCGCGCAGGTCGGCCAGCGAGCGCACCGGCGGCGCATCCTGCTGCGAGGCGACCACTTCGGCATCGGCAATGAACGGACGGCTCCAGTCATATTGCCCGTCGATCCAGAAGGGGCGCACATAACAGATCCCATCGGCCATGCCGGCAGCGAGCGCGTCGCTCACTTGCTCGCTGGCCACGCTGACGTAGACGACGCCGCGTCCGAGCCGGTGCCCGATGGCGTCGCCGAGGTCCTTCAAGATGCCGCCGCTGAGCTTGTTATGTTGAAACTGGGCCAGCGGCATGTTCTGGTTCAAGGGCGCGATCATGACCAGGTCCGGGGCAGCGGCGGACGCGAGCGGCGCGCAGAGCGGGACAGTCAGTGCGAAGAGGCAGGCGGATCGCTTGAACATGGGGGGCCAGGTGGTCGGTCGGTGCGTCCAATGTACCATCGGCATCACGCCCGCACGCATCATCCTGATGCAATTTAGCAATATTTATCGCATAGAAGCGGCGAATATGCCACAAGCGCTCCAGCGCCAGCAACAGCAGGCAGGCGGGGCCGGCAACATACGTCAGCGAGGATTGCACGATGCTCACGCTCAGGAACGTGGTCGGGAGTGCGCTCAGGATATCGCGCAGCATGAAGGCGAGCACCAGCGCGCCGAACAGGTAGCCGGCCAGCACCCAGCGCGCGGCGCGCCCGCGATCAGGGTGCCCCAGGTCGAGGCGCCCGCCCAGTAATACTTGCCGGTCGCATTGCGCGCGACGTTGAACACGGCGCCAATCATCGCCTGCCACAACATGGACCTGGCGGCCATCCCTCTTTCCGGTGATGCGCCCGCGCGCGCATCGCCCTATCCTGCCGCGGCGGGCGCATCCCGCGCTTGCCAACCATCCCACGGAGAACCAGCGATAAGCACATTCACAAGCAGCGACGGCGTCGAACTCTATTACAAGGACTGGGGCCACGGCCAGCCAATCGTGTTCTGTCACGGTTGGCCGCTCAATGCGGACAGTTGGGAGTCGCAGATGATCTTCCTGGCCGGCCATGGCTAGCGCTGGATCGCCCACGACCGGCGCGGCCACGGCCGTTCGAGCCAGCCGTGGGACGGCAACGACATGGACCACTACGCCGACGACCTGGCCCAGTTGCTCGACAAGCTCGACGTCAAGGATCGATGTGGGCGTGCTGGAGCTGAAGCGCAACGCCGAGAATTACTTTGCCGATGTGGAACAGGCGGCATTTGCGCCCGCCAACGTGGTGCCGGGCGTGAGTTTTTCGCCGGACAAGATGCTGCAATCGCGCCTGTTCTCGTATGGCGACGCGCAGCGCTAACGGCTCGGCGTGAACCACCACCAGATCCCGGTCAACGCGCCGCGCTGCCCGGTACACAGCTACCACCGCGACGGCGCCATGCGGATCGACGGCAACCACGGCGCCAGCATCGGCTATGAACCGAACTCCAAAGGGCAGTGGCGGCAGCAGCCCGGTTTTTCCGAGCCGCCGCTGGCCATCGACGGCGCCGCCGCGCACTGGGACCACCGGGTCGACGACGATTACTACAGCCAGCCGGGCGCCCTGTTCCGCCTGATGACGCCGGCCCAGCAGCAGATTTTGATGGACAACACGGCGCGCTCGCTGGGCGGCGCGTCGCGCGCGGTGCAGGAACGGCATAGCGCCAACTGCGCCCGGGCCGATGCCGCCTACGGCGCCGGGGTGGCGGCGGCGTTGGCACGCGCGGTGACGGCGACGACGCCGAACAAGGTGCAGTAACGACATGCGCATGATCTGAACAGCAAGGGCGCCGCGTCGCCCTTGCGAGGCAAGCTTGTCAGGTACACCATCGCGGCGCGACGTTTTGCCCCCGATTGTCTCAATCGCGCCACGCCGCTATGTGCTTCTTCCGCGCCAGGCGCCAAATGGCATACACTACGCGTTTCCTCTAAGCATCAATATTTTCGGATGAGCTACATCTTGAAAGTGGTGGTCCCGCCAGTGCCTTCCGACAATCTGTCAGTCCGGGGGTTTGCCAACACGCTCGCGCATACCTCGATGGACTTGCCGCCGTCGGCGCGCCTGCTGCAGTTTTACGAGGCCATCACGGCGCGCTATCCGTGCGCCTCAAGCGGCGCCTACAGCCGCGCCAGCGCGGCGGCCTGTCCGTGGGGCGATACCCCGCTGCTCGACTGCCTGACCGGCGACATCGGCGTGCTCACCCTGTCATACAAGAACATCGAGGTGCTCTCGTTCGTGCTGCGCCGCGCCGGCGCGCTGTCGCTGACGGTGATCGACACCCAGGCCGGCCTGGTGTACCGTCCGGCGCGCTTTCGGGTGGTGCTCACCAGCATCCAAAAAAACGTGAATACGAGCACCATGCTCGACAAGCTGGCGCCGCTGCTCACATGCACGCGCGAACAGGCGCTGGCGATGCTGGGGTCGCCGAACGCCGTCGTGCGCAGCCGGCTCGACCATATGACGGCGCAGCGCCTGGTCGCCACCATGCACCTGCTCGGCTGCAACTGCAGCGTCGAGAAAGAACCATCGCGCTCGGCGCAGAAAGCGGCGGCCAAGGCGGCCATCGCGCCGCCGGCGCCACGCGCTGCGGCCCCGCGCGCGCGCGTGGCGGCGCCGTCGGGCTTTGCGCTGGCGTACAAGTCGGTGCTGAACCGGGCCGTATGCTTCATGCAAGGGCTGTTCGAACGCCTCTGGGAACGCATGACGGCCACGCGCCCGTATTCTTAGCGCGCCGGCCAAGTGGTAGGATGCGCGCTCGCGCACGCTTCGACAGCGGCCGCGCCCTCCTCCACGGCAACCCGGGACGTCACATGAAACTGCTGCTGAACATCATCGGTTGCCTTGCCGTGCTGCTGGGCATCCTCGGCATTTTCCTGCCGCTGTTGCCGACCACCCCCTTCCTGCTGCTGGCCTCGGCGTGCTTCGTGCGCGGCTCGCCGCGCCTGCATGGCTGGCTGCTGGGGAACAAAGTCTTTGGCAAATACCTGAGCGATTTCGAGCAAGGGCGCGGCATCCCGCGCCGCGCCAAGCTCACCATCATCGTGCTGATGTGGGCGTCGCTGGCGTACTCGATGCTGCGCCTGCAGCGCACCGGCCTGACCGTGCTGCTGCTCTGTATCGGCACCGGCGTGAGCGTCTACCTGCTGCGCTATGTGCCCACCGGCGCGCCGCGTGTCGCGCGCCAGGAGCGGCCCGGCCAGGACGAACCGGGCCAGGACTAGCACCTGCCCGGCGGCGCCGTACACGCCGGATGCAACGCAAAGCTTAAGCGGGTTCGCTAGCCGCGCGGCGGCGTGTTCAGTTCGCGCATGGCCATGTTGGCCAAGTCTTCCAACCCCTGCAGTTCGCGGCTCTTGAGCCGGCGCGGCTCGCGGTCGATCACGCACAGCGTACCGAGCGCCAGGTCATTGGCACCGACTAAAGGAAACGCCGCGTAAAAGCGGATCTCGGGCGCGCCCGTCACCAGCCGGTTATGGCGAAAGCGCGGGTCCTGCAAGGCGTCTTCGACGATGAACGGCTCACGCTGCAGGATGGCGTGCGTGCAGAACGCCCATTCACGCGGCGTCTCGGCCGCTTTCAAACCTACCCGTGCCTTGAACCACTGGCGCTGCGCCGTCAGCAAGGTAATGAGCGCGATCGGGCAATCGGTCACCAGCGAGGCCAGGCGCACGATGCGGTCGAAGCGCTCCTCGGGGGCCGACGGCACCAGTTGCAGCGCCGCCAGCGCGGCCAGGCGCGCCTGCTCCTGGCGCGGCACCGGATACGGCGGGTCGGCCAGCAGGGTGAATTCGGACGCCAGCGGCGCGGCGCGGCTGACCTGCGCCGTGGCGGCGAACGGGGCCGGCCGGGTCATGCGCAGCACCGAACTCATCAACGCGCGGCGATGTCCGCCCGGCGTCTTCCACGAGGCGATCGCCCCGCTTTCCATCCACAGCTGCACCGTACTGGTGGCCACCCCCAGAAGGCGGGCGGCGTCGCTGGTGGTCATGACGGGATCGGAGCTCGCTATTGGTGGGCCAGACATGCTTAATTGCCTTGAAGAAAAATGCAGTGTAAGGCCCAACGCTCATTTACCCAAGCGCGTATTGATCGGAATTGACGAGCGTTGCGCAACATTCCTCAAATTAACGATCAATCGGCATTATCGTCAAATATTTATTGATTCGTAGAAATTTTTAGTTCAAAATATCAACAGATTCAGCAATTTTCGCGTGCTCACACTGTTGCCTGCTTGAGCGACGCCATCGATTCCCGACCGCTCGACCTTCTTCACCTTCTCCACCATGAAAATTGCTACCAAACTCTACAGCGCCTTTGCCTTGATGCTCTTCATCACCTTGGGACTGGCCATCTTTGCTGTCGTACAAATGCACAGCGTCGAAAATGATGTTGCCAGTCTCAACAAGGTGACCGCCGAGCAACTCGATCCGCTGTACGTGGCGCGCGAAGCGCTGGACCAGACCGGCATCGCCGCGCGCAATGCCTTCATCTTCGTGGACAACGGCGCCGCCACCAAAGAGCTCGACATCGTCGACCAGCAGAAGGCGCTCTACCTGGACGCGCTGGCACGGCTCGATAGCGTGTTCGGCGCCGATGCCGACTTCGCCAAGGTCAAGGCGGGCTTGCAGGCGATGGCGAAGGAGCTCGAACGCCCGCGCCAGTACCGCGCCAAAGCCGAGATGGAGGCCTTCGGCCAGTTCCTGGTCAACGAGTGCAGCCCGCTGCGGCGCCAGATCGTGGCCGACATCGCCGTCCTGTTGAAACAGGTCCAGGCGCGGAGCAACGCGGCCAGCGAGCAGGCCAGCCGCCGGGCGGCCAGCGCGACGCTCTGGATCGGCGCGCTGAGCATCCTGGCGGTGCTGGTATGCACCAGCGTCAGCTTCCTGATCGTGCGCGGCCTGCTGCGCCAGCTCGGCGGCGAACCGGCATATGCCACCGAAGTGGCGCAGCGCATCGCCGAGGGCCAGTTGCAGCATGCGGTGAATGTGCAGTCGGCCATCCCATCGAGCCTGGTGTTTGCGATCAAGACCATGCGCGACAGCCTGAGCGGGATCGTCACGCAGGTGCGGCAGGGCACCGAATCGATGGCACTGGCATCGAGCGAAATCGCGGCCGGCAATATCGACCTGTCCAGCCGCACCGAGCACCAGGCCTCGGCGCTGGCCGACGTGGCGGCCTCGATGACCCAGCTGGTCGGCTCGGTCGAACGCAATGCCGGGTACGCGGCCAGCGCCGGCAAACTGGTACGGGCGGCCTCGGAAGTATCGGTGCGCGGCGGCGAAGCGGTCGATGGGGTGGTGGCGACAATGGGCGTGATCAATGCCTCCTCGCGCAAGATCGTGGACATTATTGCGGTGATCGACGGGATTGCGTTCCAGACCAATATCCTGGCGCTGAACGCCGCCGTGGAGGCGGCCCGGGCCGGCGAACAAGGGCGCGGCTTCGCGGTCGTGGCAACCGAAGTGCGCAACCTCGCGCAGCGCTCGGCGGCGGCGGCCAAGGAAGTCAAATTGCTGATCGACGATTCGGTGGCCAAGGTCGGCACCGGCACCATCCTGGTCGAGCAAGCGGGCAACACCATGCGCGAAGTGGTCGCGGGAGTGCAGCGCGTAAGCCAGATCATGGACGATATTTCATCGGCCACGCGCGAGCAGAGCGCCGACATCGGCAGCGTCGACCAGGCCATCGTCAAGCTCGACGAAATGACCTTGCAGAACGCGGCGCTGGTGGAACAGGCGGCGGCGGCGGCCCAGTCGCTGCAGAACCAGGCGGCCCAGTTGGCCGACGTGGTGCGCGTGTTCAAGCTCGACGCGGCGCACGCCTGAGTTGCCCGACCTTGGGCGCACGTAAAAAAACCGGGAGTGCCCGCTAACGGCGCTCCCGGTTTTTACGTCATGCCCAATGCGCCATGCTTAATGCATGATGCCTTCTTTGACAAAATACTTGCGCGCGAAGGCGAGCAGTTGGCCATCGTTCGGATGGTCGACCGTTTCCACGCTGACGACCTTGGCGGCGATGGCGGCGTGCTGCTTTTCCAGGTGCTTGATGAAAACCAGCTTTTCCTGGCCCGGGCCGACGATCAGGATTTCCTGGGCGGCTTCGATGGCGGCGGCGATCTCGTTCAGGTACTCGGGATTTTTTTCCGATTCGACGCTGGCATCGACGCCGGCTTTTTTATGCTGCGAATGGACGGAGGCGGTCTTGATGACTTCCGACTCGGCGGCATCGCGCGTGAAATGGATGACGTGAGCTTCGGCCTGGTCGAGCCAGACGACGACGTGATTGAATGACATGGTGTATTCCTTGATAAAGCGTGATCGTGCGCGGACGGCGGCCGGGAATGCAAGGCGCGACGCTAAAAGACGGCGCGGCTCTTGAGGCCGCGCCTTAAACGGAAAATGCACCGGCTGGGGGCCGGGCATTGCAATCGAATGAAGCCATTGTGCCCGCAGCGAGCGAGGCCGTCCGTTCGGAAGCGCACGTAGCCGGGATGACAATCTTTTGGCGCAGTGCTGCACATGCGCCATTAGCACCCCGGCTGGCTGCCGTTCTCTCAGTGGCCCATGTCGGTATGGCTGCTGCGCCCCTGCAAAATCGCCTCCAGCGCCAGCTCGGAACTGTTCAGCGCCCCTTCCACAAACCCCTGGTAATCCGAATACGCTTCGCCGACGATGTGGACGTTTTTCGCGCCGCTGCCGAAATCGAAGGCCTTGAAGGCATCCATCACTTTCCATGAGCGCACGCCCGGCTGCCAGCCGTGGTTGGCGGCCCCATACGGTGCCCGAGCCCAATCGCGGATGCCATAGGTGATGATCGAATTCTTGATGTAAGCCGTGGCCTGGGCCAGGGTCTGGTCGCGAAACACCGCCTTCGAGTGGTCGTTGAGCTTGAGGTGCGATTCGTTCGTTTCCAGCAGGCGCTTGACGTCGCGCGCGACGAACAGGGCGAAAGCGTCGACGATGCGCGCATCCTGGTCGACTTCGGCGCGGTCGTGCTTGTCCGGCTCGCTCAGGTAATGGCGCCAGAACTCGGTCGAAGGGCGGTCCATGTACAGCAGCACCATGCCGTGGCCGTCAAGATCGCGCCCCTGCGGACGGCGGAAGTAATGCACTTCGCGGGTCGGCAGGCAGTTCGCGTACTGCTGCGGCGGCTGGTCGTAATCCCACCAGGGCGCATTGCTGACGAAGAAAATCTTCAGCATCGGAAAGCCGTTGACGGCATCCAGATGGGTGGCGATGTGCTCCGGCAGATGCTGCGCCAGCTTGATCAGCGGCATGCGCGGCAATGCCAGGATCAGGCGCGCCGCCGGCAGCTTGATGGTGTCGTTCTTGGTGCGCACGTCCAGCTCCATGCTGGCCTGGCCCAGGCCGGTTGGACGGAAACCGAGCAGGGTGTGGCCGCCGGCCAGGGTGATGTTGGGCAAGCTGTGGATCTTGGCCATCAGGCCATCGGTCAGCTTGGCCGAGCCGCCGGCGATGCTGGCCAGCTTCTGGCCCACGGTTTTCAAGGCGCGCAGCCACCAGATGATCCATTCGATCGCGTTCAGGTTCTCGGGAATCATGTGATAGAAGGTGCCGGTGTCGCGCAGCTTGACCAGCGCCCGGTGGCTGAGGATGCCCTGGCCCGACATCACGTTCCAGAAACCGGTGGCCCACAGCGGATGGCCGTGCAGTTGCGCGTGGCGGCGCAGGCGGTTGTAGTCGGCTTCGGTCAAGCCATCGATCCAGGCCTGGTCGGCCGGGTCGCGCCCCATCACCAGCATGATGCCGCGCTTGAGCAGTTGCAACGAGTTCAAGCCCTGTTCTTCGGGCGGCAGCTGGCTGTCGGGTACGCTGATTTCGTCGGCCGAGGGGCCGGAAAAATCGACCAGGCCCACGCCCAGTTCGGCGCACAGCTGGGCGAAGCGCGGCTGCAGGGTCGGTTCGAAACGCATCGGGCCGTATTCGGCGATGAAGCCGTCCATGTCCTCGGTTTCGATGCGCCCGCCCCAGCGGTCGGACGAGGCTTCCAGGATCAGCACCTGGTGCCCGGCTTCGGCCAGGCGGATGGCGCAGTACAGGCCGGAAACGCCGCCGCCGGCGATGACGATTTGTTGTTCAGACATGGGAACCATTCACGCGGATGTTGTGCCTTTGGCACCGAGGGCGCGATTGTGCCATGTAATTGATGAGCTTGGCAGAGGTGGAGAGGCGGTTACCCGGCAGGGTTCGAGTGCTGTTGTAGTTTGGCATCACCCGATCACGTATTGCGATTGAGCAATGTTTGTAGTGCGTTGCGCTTGCATAGTGGACAGGATGAGTCGCCCGTTCGCCTCTCTCTTCCCGGAGTGCATGCATGATTGCCAGTCCCCTGCCCGCCGCTTTCCTCAGCGAAGCGAACCGTCCGATCCGTCTGCGGCTGTGCGGCGGCAACGGCGTACTCGACGACAAATTGCTCGTCAAACATGTGAGTGGCACAGAAACGATGTGCGGCGGGATCGAGTACTGCCTGCTGTGCGTGGCCACGCAGACTGGCATGGCGCTCAAACAGTTCATTGCCAATCCGGTCGAACTCCAGTTCGTCACCGCCAGCGGCGGCTTGCGCTCGGTGTGCGGCATCGTCGCCGGTGCGGCCGAAGGCCAGAGCGATGGTGGGCTGGCGACCTATCAGTTAATCGTGCGCGACGCGTTTTCGCTGCTCGACAAAACCTGCAACACCCGTGTTTTTCGCAACGCCAGTGAAGTCGACATCACCAACGTGATCCTGCGCGAATGGCGCCAGTCCAACCCGATCGCGGCGCGCGCATTCGAATTCGACCTCGGCCATCTGAACAGCTATCCGGCACGCGAATTCACGATGCAGTACAACGAATCGAACGCCGCGTTCTTGCGCCGCTTGTGGAAACGGCGCGGCATCGCCTGGTTCATCGAGCCCGGCAAATCGAGCGAACGAGGCAGCGACGACACGCCGGTCCACACGCTGGTGCTGTTCGACGACGCCATGGCCTTGAAAAAGAATGCCGCCTGCACGGTCCGCTACCACCGCGACGCGGCGACCGAAACGAGCGACACCATCACCGCCTGGCACGCCGTGCGCAGCCTGACGGCGGGGACGGTGAGCCGGCGCAGTTGGGACTACGCGCAAGCATGGTCGATGGCCAGCCAGGAGCGCTGTGCCAACGACCAGGGCATGCTTGGCAACCAGTTCGCCGCCAGCCTCGACGACTATCTGATCGACGTGCCGCACGCGGGTGACAACGCCGGCGACTATCGCAGCCTGGCCGCGCTGCGCATGCAGCGTCACGAGTACGACGCCAAGTTCTTCCAGGGCGAAGGCAGCGAACGCAATATGTGCGTCGGCCAATGGAACAGCGTCACCGGGCATCCGGAGCTGGCCTCGCACGCAGCCCATGAATGCGAATTCGTGGTCACGGAACTGCGCGTGCAAGCCCAGAACAACTTGCCCAAGGATCTTGACGAACGGGTGCGACGGCTGTTCGCGCTCAATCACTGGCGCAGCGACAGCGACGCTCTGGAACAAGCCAGCGCCGAACGCGATGTGCGCTACACCAACCGCTTTACCTGCGTGCGGCGCGGCATCCCGATCGTCCCTGCCTACGATCCGCGCATCGACCTGCCGCGTACCGAAGCGCAAAGCGTGACCGTGGTCGGGCCGCCAGGTGAAGAAATCCATTGCGATGCGATGGGGCGCGTCAAGATACGCTTTGCCAGTTGCCGCGTGGAAGACCACGCGCACGCGCAAGGCGCCGGGGCGTCCGACAGCGGGCGCGATTCGGCCTGGGTGCGCGTGGCCAGCGGCTGGGCCAGCGCGCACTATGGCGCCATCTCGCTGCCGCGCGCGGGCGATGAAGTCATTTGCGTCTTTCTCGGCGGCGACCCGGACAAGCCGCTCATCATGGGCCGCGTGCATGGTGGCGATACGCCGCCGCCCGCGTTCAGCCACACCAGCCGGCTCCCGGGCGAGCGCTGCCTGTCTGGCATCGTGAGCAAGGAAGTCCATGCGCAGCGCTACAACCAGCTGCGCATGGATGACACGCCGGGGCAGATCAGCGCCCAGCTCGAGAGCGAACACGGACGCAGCCAGCTCAACCTGGGGTATCTGACCCATCCGCGCTGTAACGGCGCCGCCGGGCCGCGCGGCGAAGGCTTCGAGCTTGCCACCAACGACAGCGGCGCCATTCGCAGCGCCAAGTCGCTGCTGATCTCGGCGTGGAAACGGCTCGATGCCTGCGCCGGTCAGCTAAGCAGCGAGGAACATCTGGGCCTGATGCAGGATTGTCTCGACCTGTTCAAGTCGCTGGGACAATACGCGGCAGAACACCAGGCGCTGGAACTCGACCCGGCGCCGCAGCAGGAACTCAAGGACGACCTCGACGCGGCGGCCGGCGGCAGCAATACGGCGCCGCAACAGCCGGGCGGCAAGCCCACCTTGAGCATGACGGCGCCGGCCGGACTGGCGTTGAGTACGCCGAAAACGCTGGTCAGCTACGCCGGCGTCAATGTCGATACGGTGGCGCAGCAGCACATGCAACTGACCAGCGGCCAGCGTTTCAACCTGAACGCGGGCAAGGGAATATCGCTGTTTTCGCATCGGGAGGGGATCACGCAGATTGCCCATCACGGCAAGTTCCTCATGCAAAGCCAGCACGACGACATGCTTGCCGATTCGGCCAAGGACATCAAGGTCACCGCCGGGAAACGGGTGATCGTCATGGCGGAAGATGAAATCACCTTGATGGTCGGCGGCGGCGCCTATCTGACCCTGAAAGGCGGCAATGTGGAGATCGGCGGGCCGGGGCCGATCGACATCAACACCAACGGCCATCACTGGAATGGCCCCGCCAGCGCCACGCCGGTCCTGCCCTCGTTCAGCGACGGCGAGTTCGGCCGCATTCCACGCCTGCTGCGCCCCACCGACGGCAAACCGGTCGAAGGCATGAAGCTGCATGTCGAGCGATCGGACGACGGCCCGCTGTCCGGCAAAAGCAATGCCGCTGGCGAAGGCGACAAGATCACCAGCGACCGCTTGCAACTGCTGACCGCCACGTTTTTCCGCTCGGATTCTGAATGAGGACATCATGAACGCAGCTTCCAACCCGGAACAAGCGCAGGGCGCAACGGCGGCCTGCAGCCCGCTCGATGAACCCGATGCCCTGATGGTGGGCGTCAATTGCGGCATTTCCCTGCTTAACTCCAAGCACCTCGATGTGCTGATGCAGTTACCGCTGCCTGGCATCATCATCTTCGTCCATGGCGTCAATTCCGACGGCGAATGGTATGAGCAGGCTGAGGATGGATTATGCAAGGGACTGAACGACCGGCTCAAGCGGCGCAATGAACACATGGCTTATCCGACCCCGGCCGGCGGGCAGCTGAGCCCGGTGCGGTATCGCGCGGAACTGACGGAGGATGGATTTCTCAATCCGGACTGTTCGGCGAAATCGTTCATTTCAGAGGACGAGCATTTTTCTCCGGTGATCCGGTTCCGCTGGGGTTACAAAGCCAGTTCCGAAGATCTGCAGCAATACGGCGACGGACTGTATCTCAATGAAAAAAACTATGGTGATTAGCGCTGATCTTCAGCTAACCGACACCACGCTTCGGTTCGGTTGCCCGTGGCGACAGCAGCGTACAAGAGGCGCGTCAAGATGGTCGACAAATCGAAGCGCCGGTTAAATCGATACT
>NZ_WHJF01000113.1:0-21057 GCF_011682185.1 Massilia genomosp. 1 | reverse complement strand
CCTTTTCCGCGGCGGAAAGCTTGGAAAGATCTGGAAGGGGGCGCAGTTTTGTCATGATCAGCATCATGGACCGATTTCAAGAAACGAACAACTCTGGCACGTGCTCGCTCAGGCTAAACAGTTACGAAGCAAAAATACGGTGCGATGGGTACAAATTCGAAAAAGAACGCGCTGCCGCAACGATAGACGATATCGGACTGCATTGACCGATGGCTGCCGTTCTCATGTTTCGACAAAACGACGCAGCATGCAATGATCGGCTGCCGGACGTGGGATCGCGTCAGACTGCTGGTACGGGAATGCATGATTGTCGGACCACGAAGCCCGGCGCAAAAACAGAAGGCGATGAGGCCAATTGGGACGAACCTGGTCAACTTGCGGACATCGGCATAGGGGCAGCCAGTATAACTGGCCGGTCCCCTGCCACACCACCCGGCATGCGGGTCCGCACCGGGCGGTTCGAGCAGTTGAGGTTAGGACAGGCGAGGTACGCCAAGTCTATCGAAATAAGCGATTGTGAGGACTGTTTTCAGCAGTCGATCAGCGTTTCGCCACCAGCAGCAGCTGTTTGCCGCTACCTGCCTTGCGACCGTAGGCCCAGCCCCGAGCCGGAGTAACTCTCGATGCATGGTTTTTCCACGCCTCCATTGCTTGAGCTGGATTGCCCTAAGCCTGTGGCGCAGCCATTCATCGAGTTTCTTCCAGATCTTTGGGGTTTGAGCCAGCTTGAAGTACCCTTTCCAGCCAAGCATATAAGATCGCAGTTTGTCGACGGTCTGGGCCATGCTGCGGCCACAGGAGCGCCTTGTCAGTTCACGGATTCGCTGTTTGAACGTTGCCAGCGGCTTGTCCGCGACCTTCAATTTCACCACTTTCCCTCTTGCCACCCACAGGCTGTAACCGAGGAATTTGCGGCCGAATGCACTGGCCACCGCACTCTTGCCTTCGTTGACCACGAGATGCAACTTGGCATAGCACCGACGCAACAGCACCATCACCCGCTCGCCAGCGCGTTTGCTGCGAACGTATACGTTCGCGTCGTCGGCGTAGCGCGCAAAGCAATGGCCGCGCCGTTCCAACTCCTTGTCCACCTCATCGAGCAGGACGTTCGCCAGCAGCGGCGACAGCGGACCGCCTTGCGGCGTACCCTCGTGCCGCGACTGCACCACGCCGTGGTCCATGATGCCGCTGTTCAGATAGGCACGGACCAGCCGGATCACTCCCGCGTCGTCGATGCGTTTCCGTAGGCGCTCAATCAGGATGTCGTGGTTGACCCGGTCGAAGAACTTCGACAAGTCCACGTCCACCACGATCCGCCGTCCCGACTGCACGTACGCGCGCGCGGCAAGAACCGCGTCGTGCGCACCCCGGCCCGGACGGAAACCGTAGCTGTGCTCGCTGAATGTAGGATCAAGAATCGGTTGCAGCACTTGGAGCAGTGCTTGCTGGATCAAGCGATCCGTCACCGTCGGAATGCCGAGCTCACGCTCGCCACCATCGGGCTTCGGAATCGTCACCCTGCGTACCGGACTGGGCCGGTACGTCCCCGCCAGCAGTTGTTCACGTATCTCCGGCCAAGCCACAGCCAGATAGCGCGAGGTCTCGTCGATGTCCCGACCATCCACCCCGGCTGCGCCCTTGTTGCGACGCACACGTTTGAACGCTTGCAGCAGGTTCTCCCTTCTCAACGCTGCACGCAGCAGCATTGATCCCGCGTCTCCTGACACATGCCGCGGACAGCAAGCTTCGTCGCTGGAAGTTGCAGCCAAGGCTTCATCCTGACCGCTGGCCTCCCGCCCCGCTGACGCGGGCATCTGACGCATTGCCTGTTGTATCGACATGCCGGACAACACTCCTACTCGTTAAGTCCTTCATCGGCGGGGTCGAGCCTTCCCGGCGCTACCACCAACTACTATGACCTCTGCTGAGACCCTGCTACGGCAACGCCGTCGTCCTTTCAGACGTGAGGCAGGGCGTCCCCAGGTAAGGGCCGCACTCCTTCATCACACAACCGCCGCATTTACGCCACTTCGCCTTGACCACAAGAGCTTTACGGTTTCTCGCCCGCTCGCCCTGCTCGGCAGCGCCTTCTATGCGGTTCGTGTACCTCGGCTCATGATTTACGATTCACGCTTCCTCTCCACGGTCGATTGCTCTTCCGCAGTTGCGCTTCACTTCGCTCACTGTGGTCAGCTCGCGGCGGGACTTGCACCCGCAGGAGTGCGCCCATGCTGGGCGGACGAAAAAAAACGGCATCCAAGGATACCGTTCTTCTGTGTCGACAAACGACTCAGTCTTCAATAATCGGCTGCCCGACCATCGCATCTACCCGTTCGCGCAATTGCTTGCCCGGCTTGAAGTGCGGAACCCGTTTTTCGGGCACCATCACCTTGTCGCCGGACTTGGGATTGCGTCCGATGCGCGGCGGCCGGCTGTTCAGGGCAAAACTACCAAAACCACGGATCTCGATGCGCTGGCCAGTCGCCAAAGCGTTGGTCATGGCATCGAGAATGGTCTTGACAGCGTACTCCGCATCCTTGGCCACCAGCTGAGAATAGCGCTCAGCCAGGCGGTTAATCAACTCGGACTTCGTCATCTGTCGATTCCGAGTGTCTTAGTTCTTGTTGTCGAACTTAGCTTTCAACAGTGCGCCCAGGCTGGTGGTGCCCGATGCTGCATTGTTGTCGGAGGTCGAAGCAATTTTCTGCATCGCTTCCTGGGTATCGACATTGTCTTTCGCTTTGATCGACAGCTGGATGCTGCGCGCTTTGCGGTCAATGTTGATCACCAGTGCTTCAACCGAATCGCCAACCTTCAGGTGGGTACCGGCATCTTCAACGCGGTCGCGCGAGATTTCGGAAGCACGCAGGTAGCCTTCAACTTCTTCGGACAGCTGGATCACAGCGCCCTTAGGCTCGACCGACTTGACTGTACCCGTTACCAGGGAGCCTTTGTCGTTCATTGCAGCGAAGTTGTTGAATGGGTCGCCTTCGAGTTGCTTGACACCCAGGGAAACGCGCTCGCGTTCGACGTCGATCGCCAACACGATGGCTTCCAGTTCGTCGCCCTTTTTGAAACGACGGACAGCTTCTTCGCCGGTTTCGGTCCAGGACAGGTCGGACAGGTGTACCAGACCATCGATGTTGCCGGCCAGGCCGATGAACACGCCGAAGTCGGTGATCGACTTGATCGCGCCGCGGACTTTGTCGCCCTTTTTATGGGTAACGCCGAAGTCATCCCATGGATTGGCTTTGCACTGCTTCATGCCCAGCGAAATACGGCGACGCTCTTCGTCGATCTCGAGAACCATGACTTCCACTTCGTCGCCCAGCTGGACAACTTTGTTTGGCGCCACGTTCTTGTTGGTCCAGTCCATTTCGGAAACGTGGACCAGACCTTCGATACCCTGCTCGACTTCCACGAACGCGCCGTAGTCGGTGAGGTTCGTTACTTTGCCGAACAGACGGGTGCTTTGTGGATAACGACGGGACAGACCGGTCCAAGGATCGTCGCCCAGTTGCTTCACGCCCAGCGAAACACGGTTCTTTTCCTGATCGTACTTCAGGACTTTGGCGGTGATTTCCTGGCCAACGGTCAGCACTTCCGACGGGTGACGCACACGACGCCATGCCAGGTCGGTGATGTGCAGCAGGCCATCGATACCGCCCAGGTCCACGAACGCGCCGTAGTCGGTGATATTTTTGACGACGCCGGTCACGACCGTGCCTTCTTTCAGCGTTTCCATCAGTTTCTGACGCTCTTCGCCCATCGACGCTTCGATGACGGCGCGGCGGGACAGAACCACGTTGTTACGCTTACGGTCGAGCTTGATGACCTTGAATTCCAGGGTCTTGCCTTCGAACGGGGTGGTGTCCTTGACAGGACGGGTGTCGACCAGCGAACCCGGCAGGAACGCGCGGATGCCGTTGGTCAGAACGGTCAGGCCGCCCTTGACTTTGCCATTGACGGTACCGACGACGATCTCGCCCGATTCCATGGCTTTTTCCAGTGCCAGCCACGACGCCAGGCGTTTTGCCTTGTCGCGCGACAGGATGGTATCGCCGAAGCCGTTTTCCAGCGACTCAATCGCTACGGAAACGAAATCGCCGACTTGAACTTCCAGTTCGCCCTGGTCGTTCTTGAATTCTTCGATAGGAATGAAAGCTTCGGATTTGAGGCCAGCGTTGACGATCACGAAATTGTGGTCGAGACGCACGACTTCAGCGGAAATAACTTCGCCGGAGCGCATATCTTGGCGCGACAACGATTCCTCGAAGAGCGCTGCAAAACTTTCCATACCGGTTGCTTCAGTTGTTGCTGTTGACATAGTTTGTACACGAGTTAGCCAGCAGAGATCGCACCATGCGACTTAAACTGGGTTATAGGTTGATTCAACGCCTGCAATGGCACTATTGCAATTGCAAGCACCCATTGCTACTTCAGACTACGACTGCTTGGCGTGCGCATACCATTTCAGCACTTCCTCGACCGCTTCGTCAGCGGTCATATTGGAGGTATCGAGCAGGTGCGCCCCTTCTGCCGGCATCAATGGCGCGATGGCCCGGTAAGTATCACGGTCGTCGCGCGCCTTCAAATCGGACAGGAGGTCTTCTATATTAGCAGAAAACCCCTTGTCAATCAATTGCTTATATCGGCGTTGCGCGCGCGCCTCGGTACTGGCGGTGAGAAACACCTTCAGTTGCGCGTGCGGAAAGATGACCGTACCCATGTCGCGGCCATCGGCGACCAGTCCCGGGGCCCGGCGAAAGCCCAGTTGCAGGGCGAACAAAGCCTGGCGCACGGCGGGCAGCGCGGCGATCTTCGACGCCATGTTGCCGACCTCCTCCGCGCGGATGAGTTGGGTGACATGTTCCTTCGCCAGCAGGATTTCTCCGCCGCTGAAGCTGGCGGGGAGGTGTTCGGCCAGCTTGGCGAGGGCGTGCTCGTCATTGACCGCAGTCCCCTTGCGCAAGGCCATCAGTGCGGTAAGCCGGTACAAGGCGCCGGAATCGAGGTAATGGAAGCCGAGGCGATCGGCCACCTTGTGGGCGACGGTCCCCTTGCCGGAAGCGGTGGGGCCATCGATGGCGATGACGGGAATATGCGAATATGGCATGGGACGGTGTCCTGGTGAAATCACGATAAAACGTACAAAAACGGTGTTGCGAAAAATCCCGGGATGAGGATCAAAAGTCCTACCACCGGGGTCAGAGCTTCAATTCGAAACATTGCAAAATCACCCAACCAGGGTCAGAGCTTTAAATTGAAACATTGTCAAACCGCTCAACCAGGGCCTGAACTCTGATGAGAATTTGTTACCAGCAAACAATGGCCGTCACGCAGCAGCCAGCGCTACGCCGATGCCTCACTATGCCACGGGCTTCCGCGTGGGCAGAACGGAGCGCGCAACGTGTGGTCTCAGAAAATTCCATCGTTATGTGCAATTAATTTCTAATCAGAGGTCAGACCCCGGTTGTGTGATGGTGTCGCTATGATGCAATTAGTTTCTAATTAAAGCTCTGACCCCGGTTGTCGGCAGATTGAGCTCTGTTGTACGAGCTCAACCTTAAATCAGTTGATCGTGGGCGATGCCGGCGAAGGCGGCGAAGTAGTCGGGGAAGGTCTTGGCGACGCACTTGGGGTCGTTGATGCGCATCGTGTTGCCGCGCCGCGCTTTGCCGTCCAGGCTCGCCAGCGAGAAACACATCGCCATCCGGTGGTCGTCATACGTGTCGATCGTCGCCGCGCTCAGCTCGCCCTCGGGCGGCGTCACGGAAATGAAATCCGGCCCTTCCACGACAATCGCGCCGAGCTTGCGCAATTCGGTCGCCATTGCGGCCAGGCGGTCGGTCTCTTTCACGCGCCAGCTGGCGATGTTGCGCAAGGTCGTGGTGCCGTCGGCGTACAAGGCCGCCACCGCAATCGTCATCGCCGCGTCGGGAATGTGGTTGAAGTCGGCGTCGATGGCGTTCAGTACGCCGTTCGAACGCGCTTCGATCCAGTTGTCGCCGCGCGTGATCGTCGCGCCCATCTGCTCGAGCGCTTCGGCAAAGCGCACGTCGCCCTGGATGCTGTCGCGCCCGACTCCCTCAACCCGGATCGGGCCGCCGCCAATCGCGCCCGCCGCCAAAAAGTACGAGGCCGACGAGGCATCGCCTTCCACATGAATCGTGCCGGGACTGGTGTAGCGCTGGCCCGGCTGCACGGTGAACGATTGCCAGCCATCCTGCTCCACCGTCACGCCGAAGCGCCGCATCAGGTTCAGGGTAATCTCGATATACGGCTTGGAGATCAGTTCTCCGGCCACGTCGATCGTCACCGGCTGCTCGCGCGCCATCAGCGGCGCGGCCATCAGCAAGGCGGTCAGGAACTGGCTCGATACGTTGCCGCGCACCGACAGGCGCTGCGCGTGGATATGCCCGCGCCGGATGCGCAGCGGCGGAAAACCTTCCACGCCGGCGTAGTCGATCTGCGCGCCAATGGCATTCAACGCGTCGACCAGGTCGCCGATCGGGCGCTCGTGCATGCGCGTGACGCCGTGCAGCGTGTAGTCGCCGCCAATGACGGCCAGCGCCGCCGTCAGCGGGCGGATCGCTGTGCCGGCGTTACCCATGAACAGGTCGGCTTCATGCACCGGCAACGCGCCGCCGCCGCCATGCACGATGTGGGTGTGTTCGTCGACCTGGTCCCATTTCAGGCCCAGCGAGCGCAGCGCGCCCAGCATGACCAGGGTGTCGTCCGAGGCCAGCAGGTCGATGATGGTGGTGCTGCCTTCGGCCAGCGCGGCCAGCAGCAAGGTGCGGTTGGAAATGCTCTTGGACCCCGGCAGCCGCACCACGCCCTCGACGTGCATGACGGGCTTGAGATCGATATGGTGCGGGTACTGCTTCTGCTGGGTCATGCTGGGGTTCCTTGGGATGCTGGGTTTATTCCGGACTGCTGCCTGGCGCCGGCGGCGCTTCGGCCGTTTCGATCGCTTCGATCCAGCGGCAGCGCGCGCGCTGGGCGTTGGCGTAGACGGCTTCGATTGCCGCGCCGTCGCCGCTGGCGAGCATGGCGCGCATCGCTGTTAATTGTGCCAGATATGCGTCCAACTCGCCCAGAAGGGCCGATTGGTTGGCCAGCGAGATGTCGCGCCACATCTCGGGCGACGAGCCGGCAATGCGCGTGAAGTCCCGAAAGCCGCTGGCGGCGTACTGGAACAACAGGCCGGCGTGGGGCTTTCGGGCGATGTCGTCGACCAGCGCATACGCCAGCAAGTGCGGCAGGTGGCTGACCGAGGCGAACACGGTGTCGTGTTCCTGCGGCGAGAGCTTGTGGATGATGGCGCCGCACGCGCTCCACGCGGCAGCCACCTTTTCAACATCGCCGGCCGTGTTTTCGGGCAGCGGCGTGAGCACGGTTTTCTTGCCGTGGTACAGGTCGACGATGGCGGCATCCGGCCCGTTGGTTTCGCGCCCGGCGATCGGGTGCCCCGGCACGAACTGGCCGACACGCCCTTTCATCACGGCGCGCGCCGCCACCACCACGTCGGACTTGGTGCTGCCGGCGTCGGTGACGATGGTGCCCGCTTCCAGGTACGGCAGCAGCGACGCCAGGATCGCCGCGGTCTGCGCCACCGGCGCGGCGATCAGCACCAGGTCGGCGCCCGCCATCGCATCCTGCACCGAAGCGGCCACCTGGTCGATGATGTTCAAGTCCAGCGCGCGCGCCATCGCTTGCGGCGAGCGGCCCACGCCGACCAGGGTGCTCACCGCACCGGCATGGCGCAGCGCGCGCGCGAACGAGCCGCCGATCAGCCCAACGCCGAAGATGACGACTTTAGTGAACACGTCAGGCCAGCGCTTTCTTGAGGGCGGCGATGAAGATCGCGTTTTCAGCCGGCAGGCCGATCGAGATGCGCAGCCATTGCGGCAGGCCGTAGTTGCCGACCGGGCGCACAATCACGCCTTGCTTGAGCAGCGCCAGGTTCACGCGGCTGCCGGCGCCATCGTCGTCGCCAACCTTGACCAGCACGAAGTTACCGAACGATGGCACGTACTGCAATCCCAGCTCGTTAAAGGCTTCGACAAACTGGGCGTAGCCGGCGGCGTTGTTCTTGGCGCCCTGCTCGAGGAACGGCTTGTCGTTCAGGGCGGCAATCGCCGCCGCCTGCGCCAGCGAATTGACGTTGAACGGTTGCCGGATGCGGTTCATCAGGTCGGTCAGGGCCGGCTGCGCAATCGCAAAGCCGACGCGCAGGCCGGCCAGGCCGTAGGCTTTGGAGAAGGTGCGCGAGACCAGCAAATTCGGGTACTTGCGCGCCCACTGGCTTGACTCGAACTGGTGCTCGGGCGCGAGGAACTCGTTGTAGGCTTCGTCCAGCACCACGACCACGTTGGCCGGCACCTTGTCCAGGAATGCTTCGATCTGCGCGGCCGCAATAAAGGTGCCGGTCGGGTTGTTCGGGTTGGCGATGAAGACCAGGCGCGTGTCGGCGTCAATCGCCGCCGCCATGGCGTCGAGGTCATGGCCGTAATCCCTGGCCGGCACCACGATGGCGCGCGCGCCCACGCCCTGGGTGGCCAGCGCGTACACGGCGAACGAGTATTGCGAGTACACCACGGCCTGGCCTTTTTGCACGAAGGCGTGGGCGGCGATCTCCAGGATGTCGTTGCTGCCGTTGCCCAGGGTGATCCAGTCGGCCGGCACTTCGTAGCGTTTTGAGAGCGCCGCTTTCAGGTCGAAGCCGTTGGCGTCCGGGTAGCGTCCCAGGTCGGCCACCGCCGCCGCCATGGCTTGCTGGCTCGATGCGGGCACGCCGAACGGATTTTCGTTCGACGCCAGTTTGACGATGTTCGCTTCGTCGAGCCCGAACTCGCGCGCGACTTCGGCGATCGGTTTGCCCGCCTGGTAGGGGGCGATGGCGCGGACGTATTCTGGACCGAATTGCTGGGACATGGTTTTATCTCTGTAGTTGTTTTGAATGGTGAAAATCAAAGACTGAGCGGGTACGAGCCGAGCACCTTGAAGAAGGCGGCGTTGTCGCGCAGTTCGTCGAGCGCCTTGGCCACCGCCGGGTCCTGCACGTGGCCTTCGATGTCGACGTAAAAATAGTATTCCCAGGTGCCGATGCGGGCCGGGCGCGATTCGAAGCGCGTCATCGACACGCCGTTCACGGCCAGCGGCGCGAGCAGGTTGTAGACCGCACCCGCCTTGTTCGGCACCGCCAGCACCAGCGAGGTCTGGTCGCTGCCCGAGGGGTTGGTCTGCAAATGCCCGATCACGGCAAAACGCGTGCGGTTGTGCGGGTCGTCCTGGATGTGGCCCTTGACCACGCCGAGGCGATACTGTTCGCCCGCCATTTCGCTGGCAATCGCCGCCATCGTCGCATCCTTGCTGGCCATGACGGCCGCTTCGGCGTTCGATACCACCGCGCGCCGTTCGATGCCGGGGTAGTTCTGGTTCAGCCAGACCTGGCACTGGGCCAAGGCCTGCGAGTGCGCGCACACCACCGTCACGCCATCCATGTTGCCGGTCTTGGTCATCAGGCTGTGGTGTACGGGAATCGAGATCTCGCCGCTGATGATGGTGGTGGTGCCGAGCATCAGGTCGAGCGTGCGGTTGACCGCTCCTTCCGACGAGTTTTCGACCGGGACCACGCCGAAATCGGCGGTGCCGGCTTCGGTCGCGCGAAATACCTCGTCGATCGAGATGCATGGCAGCCCTTCGATGGCGCTGCCGAACTGCTGGAACGCGGCCTGCTCGGTGAAGGTGCCGGAAGGCCCGAGATAGGCCACCGTGACGCGCTTTTCGAGCGAGCGGCAGGCCGACATGATCTCGCGGAAGATGGTTTGCACTTCGGCCGCCTTGAGCGGACCCGGATTGCGGTCGGCCACGCCGCGCAGCACCTGCGCTTCGCGTTCGGGGCGAAACACGGGGGCGCTGGTTTCGGCCTTGACGTGGCCGACTTCCTGCGCCAGGCGCGCACGCTGGCTGAGTAAGGTGAGAATCTGCGCGTCGATCGCATCGATCTGTTCGCGCAATGGTGTGAGTTTGTCTGTCATGAATGCGGCATGGTTTGCGGTGAATCGGGTGTTCGCGTAGGAGAGCACTCCCCTGTTGTCAGGTACGGCCGGCGAACTCGTTCAGGTAATCGACCAGGGCTTGCACGCCCTCGATCGGCATCGCGTTGTAGATCGATGCGCGCATACCGCCCACGGACTTGTGGCCCTTGAGCTGCAGCAGGCCGCGCGCTTTTGCACCGGCCAGGAATTTGTCGTTGAGCGATTCGTCGCGCAGGTAGAACGGTACGTTCATGCGCGAGCGGCAGTCTTTCGCCACGCGGTTCTGGTAAAAATCGTCAATGTCCAAGGCAGCGTACAGCAGGTCGGCCTTGGCGATGTTGCGTTGTTCGGCGGCGGCCACCCCGCCCTGGCGCAGCAGGTGCGCGAACACCAGGCCGGCGATGTAGATGCCGTAGGTGGGCGGCGTGTTGTACATCGAGTCGTGCGCGGCGACGATGCTCCAGTCGAAGGCGGACGGGCAGATCGGCAGCGCATGCCCGAGCAGGTCCTCGCGCACGATGACCACGGTCAGGCCGGCCGGGCCGATGTTCTTTTGCGCGCCGCCGAAAATGACGCCGTATTTGCTCACGTCGATCACGCGCGACAGGATGTGCGAGGACATGTCGGCCACGATCGGCGTATCGCCGGCCAGTTCGGGGACGAAGTTGTATTCGACGCCGTCGATGGTTTCGTTGGTGCATAGGTGCAGGTAGGCCGCGCCGGGGGTGAGCTGCCACGCGCTTTGCGGCGGCACCATGGTAAAGCGCCCCGCCTCGCCGCTGGCCGCCACGTTGACCCTGGCGTAGCGCGCCGCTTCCTTGACCGACTTGCCGGACCAGGAACCGGTATGCACGAAGTCGATGGTGGCGGGCTGGTTCACCCGTCCGACCAGGTTCATCGGCACGATGGCGTTTTCGCCCAGGCCGCCGCCTTGCAGGAACAGGATCTTGTAGTTGGCGGGGACGTTCAGCAGCAGGCGCAGGTCGCGCACCGCCGCGTCAATGATCGAGATGAACTCGGGACCGCGGTGACTCATCTCCATCACCGACATGCCGCTGCCGTGCCAGTCGAGCATGTCGGCGGCCGCTTCCCGCAGCACTTCCTTGGGCAGGACGGCGGGGCCGGCGGAGAAATTGTAGATCTGGGTCACGGGCTTCCTTGCGTCAGAGTTGGCTAATTGATGGCGGTGTTGGCTTTGATGATCTTGGCGATACGCGGCAACATGACGCGCTGGCCGAGCTGCATTGCCTCGATCGTGAGCTGGGGCAGGACCGCCAGCATCTTGGTGCCCACCGGGGTACCGTAGAAGGCGGCGATCTGCTCGATTTCGGCGACCGTGAAGCGGCTGCCGTACAGCGGCACCATTTCTTCGATCATGTCCTCGGCCAAGGTCGGGTCCTCGAACAGTGCCCGTAACTGCTGGGTAGCGGCCGGCGCCTGCTTCTCCACTTTCGCAATGGCCGCTTTCTTTTGAGCGGGAGTAAGGCGCTGATCGCTATTGATCTCGCTCAGGGCACCCTGGAGGAACATTTGCGGCAACGAACCCTGGATCTGCGCAAAGCTGTCGTTGATCACTTTACGGTAGTTCATCGAGTCGAGCATCGAGCGCACCGCCTTGTCGACGGCGGGGTCGAGCGGCGCCTTCTGGGCGAACGCAGGGGTGGCGAGCAAGGCCAGCGCGGTGACGATGATGGCAGTGAATTCTCTCATGCTGGTTCTCCGGATGGGAACATCGAATGCTCGTTCAAGCGTTCAAAAAAAGAGGGCCGGCATCATTCTCGCACGAAGTGCGAAAACAAGACCGGCCCCATGCCGTTTTTACTCCGGCGGCGTTTCGAGGTCGACGTCTTCGAGGTCGGTTTCGACGATGCGCTGCAAGCCGCTCAACTTGGTGCCGTCTTCGACCGCGATCAGGGTCACGCCTTGCGTGGCGCGGCCCATTTCGCGGATTTCCGACACGCGGGTGCGGATCAAGACGCCGCCGGTGGTGATGAGCATGATCTCGTCGCTCGGCTCGACCAGGGTGGCGGCGACCACGCGGCCGTTACGTTCGCTGGTCTGGATCGCGATCATGCCCTTGGTGCCACGTCCGTGACGGGTGTACTCGGTGATCGGCGTACGCTTGCCGAAGCCGTTCTCGGTGGCGGTGAGGACCGACTGCTGCTCGTTTTCGGCCACCAGCAGGGCGATCACGTTCTGGCCCTCTTCCAGGTTCATGCCGCGCACGCCGCGCGCGGTACGGCCCATCGGACGCACGTCGTTCTCGTCGAAGCGCACCGCCTTGCCGGAGTCGGAGAACAGCATCACGTCGTGCTCGCCGTCGGTCAGCGCGGCGCCGATCAGGAAGTCGCCGTCGTCCAGGTCGACCGCGATGATGCCAGCCTTGCGTGGGTTGCTGAAGTCCTTGAGCGGGGTCTTTTTGACGGTACCGAGGCTGGTCGCCATGAACACGTAGTGGTCTTCCGGGAAGGTGCGGTTCACGCCCGACAGCGGCAGCACCACGGTGATCTTCTCGTTGTCCTGCAGCGGGAACATGTTGACGATTGGTTTACCGCGCGAGTTGCGCGAGCCTTGCGGCACTTCCCACACCTTGAGCCAGTACATGCGGCCGCGGTTCGAGAAGCACAGGATGTAATCGTGCGTGTTGGCGATGAACAGCTGGTCGATCCAGTCTTCTTCCTTGGTCGCCATGGCTTGCTTGCCGCGCCCACCGCGCTTTTGCGCGCGGTATTCGGAGATCGGCTGCGACTTCATGTAACCGGTGTGCGACAGGGTCACCACCATGTCCTGCGGCGTGATCAGGTCTTCGGTTTCCAGGTCGGTCGCATTGTGCTCGATGGTCGAGCGGCGCACGTCCTTGTTGCCGACGCCGTACTCGTTCATGATCACCGTCATTTCGTCGGTGATGATGACGGTGACGCGCTCCGGCTTGGCCAGGATGTCGAGCAGGTCGGCGATGTGCGCCATGATCTCTTTGTACTCGTTGACGATCTTGTCCTGCTCCAGGCCCGTCAGGCGTTGCAGGCGCATTTGCAAGATCTCTTGCGCCTGTTCGTCGGACAGCTTGTACATGCCGTCGGGCTGCATGCCGTAGTGCTTCGGCAGGTGCTCCGGACGGAACGCTTCGACGCCGCCGATGGTGGTGCCTTCGGCGGTACGCAGCAGCATTTCGCGCACCAGGGACGAGTCCCAGGCGCGCGCCATCAGTTCGGTCTTGGCGATCGGTGGCGACGGCGCGGCCTTGATGATGGCGATGAAGTCGTCGATATTGGCCAGGGCGACGGCCAGGCCTTCGAGCATGTGGCCGCGTTCGCGCGCCTTGCGCAGTTCGAACACGGTGCGGCGCGTGACCACTTCGCGGCGGTGCGACAGGAAGCATTGCAGCATCTGCTTGAGGTTCAGCAGTTTCGGCTGGCCGTTGACCAGCGCGACCATGTTCATGCCGAAGGTATCCTGCAACTGGGTCTGCTTGTACAGGTTGTTGAGGACCACTTCCGGCACTTCGCCGCGTTTCAGTTCGATGACCACGCGCATGCCCGACTTGTCGGACTCGTCGCGGATGTCGGAAATGCCTTCGAGCTTCTTGTCGCGCACGTTCTCCGCGATGCGCTCGAGCAGGGACTTCTTGTTCACCTGGTACGGCAGCTCGTCGACGATGATCGCGATGCGCCCGCCATCCTTGCCGTATTCCTCGAAATGGGTCTTGGCGCGCATGACCACGCGGCCACGGCCGGTGCGGTAGCCGTCGCGCACGCCCGAGACGCCGTAGATGATGCCGGCGGTCGGGAAGTCCGGCGCCGGGATGATCTCGATCAGTTCGTCGATGGTGCAGTCGGGATTGCGCAGCACGTGCAGGGCGCCGTTGACGATCTCGGTCAGGTTGTGCGGCGGGATGTTGGTGGCCATGCCGACCGCGATGCCGGACGAACCGTTGATCAGCAGGTTGGGAATCCGGGTCGGCAGCACCGTCGGTTCTTTTTCCTTGCCATCATAGTTGGGCTGGAAGTCGACCGTATCCTTGTCGATATCGGCCAGGATCTCGCCGGCGATCTTGTCGAGGCGGCACTCGGTGTAACGCATGGCCGCGGCGCTGTCGCCGTCGACCGAACCGAAATTGCCCTGGCCATCGATCAAGGTGTAGCGCAAGGAGAAATCCTGGGCCATGCGCACCAGCGTGTCGTAAATCGACGCGTCGCCGTGCGGGTGGTACTTACCCATGGTTTCGCCGACCACGCGCGCGCACTTGACGTACGGGCGGTTGTACACGTTGTTCATTTCGTGCATGGCGAACAAGACGCGGCGGTGCACCGGCTTCAAGCCGTCGCGCACATCCGGCAAGGCACGGCCGACGATCACGCTCATCGCGTAATCGAGGTAGCTCTTGCGCATCTCTTCTTCGAGGGAAATAGGGATTGTTTCTTTTGCGAATTGATCCATTGGCGGGACTGATCTCAGGCTGTGGTTATATTAGCTGTACGCAAATTGCTGGAACATCGACACCGGCTGCTCTGCGCAATGTGCGACGTCCCCTGCTGCATGTTCGATGCCGCCAGTGCGACAGGTGCACAACGATGGTGCGCCCACCGACTTAGCTACAGACAAGCGTGGGATTTTAGCATGCGCCGTATGGCAGTTGCGCAAATCCTAAATGGTAGGCAATGGAACAACGGTGATCGAAATCATAAAAACGTTCATATTTTGTCAACCCGATGATGACAAGCCAGACACGATGTTGCACGAATACAACATGATGCACTACATTGCGGCACGAATGTTTTAACAGCCTTCGTGCTAATTAAGCGCATGTGGCAGAATGACCCAGAAGTTAATTGCCTGTTTCACAAGCTGTCACGAAACTGTCACGGGTAATGGCTGGGGCAAGCTGTTACTATCTTGTCCACGCTCGAAAAGTTGCGCAGCTATAAAGCTGCGGATATCACCCCCGAAAGGAAGAAAAACTATGAAAAAACTCGTCTCGCTCATGCTCGCCGCCTCCGCGATCGCAGGCAGCGCACTGGCACAACAGTCGCCACCGTTCGCTCCAGTGACCACCGACATCATGGCACCGAAACCAAACAGCGCCTATGTCCAGGATGCCCGTGGCGTGATCGCGCGCGATCCTTTCGGCCTGTGCTGGCGTACCGGCTACTGGACCCCGGCCGATGCGGTCCCAGGTTGCGACCTGCCCCTGTGCGTCGAGCCAGCGAAACTGGAAAACGGCAAATGCGTCACGCCGCCGGTAGCAGCGCTTGTGCAGCCGCCGATCGCCCCGGACGCGAAGCCACTGCCGCCTGTGCAAGACGAAGTCAAGTCGACCAAGGTGAGTTTCTCGGCTGACGCGCTGTTCGACTTCGACAAGTCGGTCCTGAAAGCGGAAGGCAAGAGCAAGCTGGACGACCTGAGCTCGAAACTGCAAGGCATCAACCTGGAAGTCATCATCGCCGTCGGCCACACCGACTCGGTCGGTACCGATGCCTACAACCAGAAGCTGTCGATCCGCCGCGCCGAAGCTGTCAAGGCTTACCTGCAAGCCAAAGGCATCGAAGCGAACCGCATCTACACCGAAGGCAAGGGCGAAACGCAGCCAGTGGCAGACAACAAGTCCGCTGAAGGCCGCGCCAAGAACCGCCGCGTTGAAGTGGAAGTCGTCGGCACCCGCGCCAAGTAAGCCGCGCGCCTGACAGCTTGTCCGGGCCGGCCGATCGGGCGGGCAAGCTGACTGGGACGACGATTCGCATCGTCAAATGAACACCCCTCGCGCAGGGGTGTTTTTTTTGCCCTCTGGCTGGGCAGCGGCGACGGCGACGGCCATCGTCAGCCCTGCGCGCCGTCCATGGTGAGTCCTTCCGCCAGCAACGCCTGTTGCACCGCCGCGCGCGCCGCCACCCGCGCCATGTACGCCTTCAATGCCGGCACCGCGTCGAGGCCGATGCCGAAGTCGCCGGCCCAGCGGGTCACGGCGAACACATACGCATCCGCCACCGAAAACTGCGGCCCCAGGATAAAGGCGCGGCCATCGGCCAGCAGGCTCTCGAGGTAGCCCAGTCTGGCGATCACCGGGCGCTGTGCATCGGCGCGGCTGGCGCCCTCGGCCAGGTAGAACAGCGGCGTATACGCCTTGGCATAATCGGACGACACATAATTCAATATCTCGTGCAAGCGGGCGCGTTCCAGCGCGCCCTTGGCCGGCGCCAGCGCCGGCGCGTGCCGCTCGGCCAGGTACTGCAGCACCGCCACGCCCTCGGTCAACACCACCCCATCGCCGATGTCGATGGCCGGCACCCCGCCCTTGGGGTTGATGGCATAGTAATCTGCGCCGTCGGGCAACTGATGGCGGCGCAGGTCGACCTTGACCAATTGGTGCGGCACGCCCGCTTCGCACAAGACGATATGCGGCGCCAGCGAGCAAGCGCCGGGGGAATAGTACAGCTTCATCGGGACAATCCTTTCGGTGGAGAAGAAGGTCCGTATAATAGCCATCATGGTTACCAAAGGATACGAAGTAACCAAGGGTAAGACGAATAATCCGGTTTCCGTTTGGTAACTAAGTCACCGCACGGTAAGCCACTGACAGGAGCGGCATTCGCCATGTCCTTAAAGATGCGCAAGAGTAAAGTCGCCATGCCGATCCCGCGCTGCGCGGTGGGTACCTGCATGTGGCTGCTGGGCGGCGCCTGGACCCCGACCCTGCTGTGGAACCTTAGCGGCGGTGCGCGCCGCTTCGGCGAACTGCGCGCCGACATTCCCGGCATTTCGGCCAAGGTGTTATCCGGCCGGCTGAAAGACCTGGAAGAGAAAGGCGTCATCATCCGCACCCTGATGGCCACCTCGCCGCCCTCGGCCGAATACGGCCTGTCCGTGCTGGGACGGGAACTGCTTCCGGCCATCAACGAAATCGCCCGCATCGGGGAACGGCTCAAGGTGGAGCAAGACAGCGGCAAGATCGGCATCGACGCGAGCGGCGCCGGGAAGGATAGCGACTGAGGGTGGCAGCCGGTTTTTTTATGCATGCGCCCGTCGCATTCCCCGATTTCCCGCTATTATTCCGCGTATGAATGCCGACCCTCTAGAAATCCAGAAATTTAGCGAACTTGCCCACCGCTGGTGGGACCCGACGTCCGAGTTCAAGCCCCTGCACGAAATCAACCCGCTGCGCCTCGAATGGATCAACGCGCGCGCCGCGCTGTCCGGCAAGAAAGTGATCGACATCGGCTGCGGCGGCGGCATCCTGACCGAATCGATGGCGCGCAAAGGCGCCGACGCCACCGGCATCGACCTGTCCGACAAGGCGCTCAAGGTGGCCGACCTGCACAGCCTGGAGTCCGGCGTGCAAGTGCGCTACGAACTGATTGCCGCCGAAGACATGGCCGCGCGCGAAGCCGGGCAATACGACGTGGTGACCTGCATGGAAATGCTCGAGCACGTGCCTGATCCGGGCGCCATTGTGAAAGCTGCCGCGACCCTGGTCAAGCCGGGCGGGCACGTGTTTTTCTCGACCATCAACCGCAATCCCAAAGCCTATTTATACGCCGTGGTCGGCGCCGAATACCTGCTGCGCATGCTGCCCAAGGGCACCCATGACTACGGCAAATTCATCACCCCGTCGGAACTGGCGCAATGCGTGCGTGAAGCCGGACTCCAGGTAGACGGCCTCAAGGGCATGACCTACAATCCGCTGACCAAGATCTACTCCCTGAACCAGGATACCAGCGTCAACTACCTGCTGGCCTGCAGCCGTCCCCTGTAACGTCCCACTCGACCGCCGAGCCGCCGCCATGACCTTCCCACCCTCCCCAGCGGCGCCGCGCGCCGTCCTGTTCGACCTTGACGGCACCCTGGCCGACACCGCGCCCGACTTGGCGGCGGCGGTCAACCGCCTGCGCGCCGACCGAGGCCTGGAGCCGACCCCGTACGCGCTGTTGCGCCCGACCGCCTCGGCCGGCGCGCGCGGCATGATCGGCGCCGCGTTCGGCCTGGCGCCCGGCGACGCCGGCTACGAAGCGCTGCGGGTGAAATGGTTCGACTACTACCAGGCCGACATGGCATCGCACAGCACCCTGTTCGGCGGCGTGCCGGAACTGCTCGCCGGCATCGGCGCAGCAGGCATTGCGTGGGGCATCGTCACCAACAAACCGGCGCGCTTCACCGATCCCTTGATTCCCCTGATCGGCCTCGAGCACGCCGGCTGCATCGTTTCCGGCGACACCACCGCGCACGCCAAGCCACATCCGGCGCCGCTGCTCGAAGGCGCGCGCCGGCTCGCCATTGCAGCCGAGCAGTGCTGGTATGTGGGCGACGACCTGCGCGACATCGAAGCCGGGCGCGCGGCCGGCATGGTCACCGTGGCCTGTGCCTGGGGCTATTGCGGCGCGGTCGAACCGAGCGAATGGGGCGCCGACTACCTGCTCGACACGCCACAGGATCTGCTGGAACTGCTGCGCACGACAGTCGGTGCGACGACCCCGGCGGCGCTGGTGGCGTAAAGCGCGGCGGCCGGCTCAGGCTCACTAGCGCGCCCTGGCGGGCGGCGTCGCACGGCCCCAACGACAAAACGCCTGGCCCCGCTTTTTCAAGCGTCGGCCAGGCGTTGTTGGTTCGACGAGAGACGATGCGCCCTTCACTGGCGCATGGTCCGGCGTTGATCGATCAGCTCAGGGTCCAGTTGTATTCGACTTTGGTCCAGGTGCTGTCAGGACGGCCATCTTTGCTGCCCGGCTTGAATTTGCAGGCGCTGATGGCGCTCATCGCGGCTTTGTCCAGGCTCTTGAAACCGCTGGTCTTGTCCAGTTTCGCTTCCAGCACTTTGCCTTCGGCCGACACCAGGAAAGCCATGCTGACCACGCCCTGCTCTTCGTTCATCAACGATGCTTTAGGATAGTCGGCCTTGCAGCTTTTGGCGTCGAACACCGCTGGTACGTCAGCTGCGAATGCCACGTTGGCGGTCGCTGCCACGATCAGTGCTGCGCAAAGGCGGAAGGTCGTCTTGGTCATCATGATGCTGTTCTCCTGGAGATGGGTTAGAAGGTTTGACTTGACTGCGAAGTCATCGTCACAGCCAAGAGAATAGCTGCAAAAGTGCCATGTGGCAATTAATTTGATGCATTTGAGAAATTTTGTTTTCTTTTGTGGCCATTTTTTGACAGCTTGGCCACGATGTTTTGCTTGACACGAGAGTGGCACAGTGTTGCGGATATGAGGTACAATGGCTGTTCTGTGGGGGCGACCTGGTTTCGACGTGGGTTGCAAAGCAGCGCAGGGCATACCGAGGGCGGGCTACCTCGTAAATACAACCTGAAAAACTTAACTGCAAACGATAACTCGTACGCACTCGCAGCTTAATTGCTGCTAGCTCTAGAACACCTCGTCCCTGGGGTGGGCCGTCAAAAGCTCTAGAGTCATTTACAGGGACTCGTCTTGAACTGGGTTACTTAGTTCCGGACTAAATAATAGGTAACTCGCTTGTACACAGCGTGCACGTCCGCGTTGTACCGGTTAAATTAAATGGCAGTGCTAAGTATGTAGAACTGTCTGTAGAGTGCTTGCGGACGCGGGTTCGATTCCCGCCGCCTCCACCACTCATTTAGTAGTTGATAGACCGCGAAAGACAACGTAAGGCGCTGAATTTATTAGGTATTCTGATGATGCGCTTGAGTTCTGTTGTTGCCTTTGGTGGTCTGTAATTGTCAGTGCTTTCACACGCGAACGACACGCAGAAATGCCCGGCCATGTGCTGGGCATTTTTGCGTGCATGGTCAATAGGTAAGAGTTTCCTCGGGTAGTTTCAAAATCCCTCAGCCGGGCCGCCCCGCCCGCCGCAACCTCACGCCAAGTCTAAGCAAGCAGAACTGTCACGTTGTCGTCAAGCAATCACGACCCTGATCAGCGTACACCTGCCTGTCAGAGTGCCCCTCGCAAAAATGACGGCCTAACATAAGTGCTCAACAGCGAACAAGCGAGTTCATCAAGACTCTGCACGTTTGATCGACCGCAAGATAGCGAAATAACAAGGAAGGGACGTCGAGATTGATGCAACCCCCTTCGCATGATTGGTCAATCTCAAAAGGTTGAGTTGACGGGCCAATAAGATGGGGTCTCCAACTGGGACGGCACCAGACATCACATGCCTCACTTACTCTGGCCGGCCCAGTTCAACGACAGCAACTAAAGGAGTTGAATATATGAAATTACGTCTATTTTTTGCAACATTCCTTGCAACGATGATTAGTTTGCCAGGTTCAGCTGCGACGGAAAACATACCCGTTCCCATGTCCATAGCCAAATTGCGCCCTTCTATCAGGTCGCTCACCGTCGTAACGATAGCTCCACTCACAAGCTTTCGCATGCAACTTACTGACGAGCTCTTTAGGGAATTCGGATGCCGGTACTCCGTTCAAGATCCGAAGGAGGTTTCACAGGTCATGGACATTTTAGCCCGCGCAGACATTGTCGAGGCACCGCCATTCTATTTGAATGGCCCCGACCCTCGGGTGGGAGTTTACATCCACACCAGCCGAGGTGAAACCCACTCGCTTACCTTCGCCGCTGCAAGTCCAGCACCCAAACCCGAATACGGTACATATGACGGCATAACTAGCATCCTCGCGAAAAACGACAATTTCGCCGCTGAACTTCGTGCTTGGTCAAAACCCCGTACCCCTGAAAACCGTCCTTGCGCAGAGGATCGCAAGTAACCAGGTCCGCTAATTTTCAAAATTTAACTTTGATGGAGCACAAAATGCCAATCACAGCAGAGGATTTTGTCCAAGTGGGTTCGCGAGATCCACTCGATTTAGCCGCTATGGACGCCGCAATAGCGTATATCAGTAAAAGCCCTACCGGGTGGCAAGTCATATCAGAAATGGCCGAGCGAGGAATCAGTGTGTCGTAAGCGCTCCATAAACCCCAGACTTGCTGGCTAATCCGAATTTCCGCATTCTTGCTACTTCGATTTGATACCGGAGCAAGCATGGAAAACACGACCGTTTTTTGGGAGAAGCACGTTGCCGCGATT
>NZ_WHJF01000112.1:0-21167 GCF_011682185.1 Massilia genomosp. 1 | reverse complement strand
AAAGGCTGCAAGCAGTAGTTCGAGCGACATAAGGGCCAATAAAGATCAAAAAGATCTTCATTGGCCGCCGCCCTGCACGCGAAAAAAAACCTCGCGTGCAGGGCGGCGGCCGCGCGAAGCGGGCATCTTGTCAAGCGATTTCGACGTTCAATCGTAAAAAAATCGACAGGCTTAAGTCCGGTAGATTGGGTACCAAGGGGAATCGTGCTTCCACTTCTCAATGCCCTCTTTGCCATGAGGTGATGCAGCAAATTTTTTGACATCCGATTCTGCGTCGATTTGCTGTTGCTCAGTACCCCCGATGACACGAAACTTCGCACCCTCCACTACAAAGTCGCGTACCTTTTTGGTTTCAGGCGGTCTGATTCCCTGGTATTGACCTTCATCATCGTAACCAGGACCGAGTTTTGTTTCATCGTCGCGTCCTGGAACGAGAGTTGCCGGTGCGCTAGAGATTTTGCCTGGAGCAGAGCCAGGAATTGTAGCTGTCATTCCTGCAATACCACTTCCCAGCGCATTACCGAATGTATTCCGTAGCATCGAACCAAGTAGCTCCACGGCCGAGGTTTTCAACGCCGCCGCGCCGGCTTCAGCCACTGCCAAAGCGCGCACGAGCAAAGGTGTAACCATACCATTGCGCACGATCGGATCGGTTTGAACACTGCCGCCTCCGATGAATACATTGCCCGATCCGTCTGTGATGAAAGCGCCGCAGGCGATTTTATCGCCCACTCTGGCCGCTGGCAAACCGTTGATGAACACTTTCGGGCTGCCGGTCGCAATCGGCGGCGGAGCCTGATCGTGTTTCGAGCATATCGTCTTATCCACATGCGCCCGCGCGGCCTTAATGCCATTGGTGAACACATTCCCGGAACATGATCCGATGATTTTGCCGGTCTCGTCGCCGCCTCCGCCTCCTTTCGGACCATCGCCAGGTGGCGTGTGGCCGATTGGGTCGCCTAATCGCGCTGCTTTAGCCATGTGTTATGCCTCTTCAGATTGGTCGAGCACGGCCAGGGCCTTTGCAACGCTGGAACGGCGCAAGGCCCCCGACCCGGCCACACACAATCGCGGCTTGGTACACCGCCCGGCTGCGCTCGGACGGGGCCAACAGGAACGATGCGAGGGGCGGTGCCGTGCTCGCACACGCGCTGAGCGCAGGTGCCACTTTGTGGCGCCGCTGTATTGGCAGCAGGGCGGTTGCGTGATCGGCGTGATATGGCATGGTTGCGGGTATCTCCATCTTGATGCCGTTCGTGATCGTCGGTCACGGCTGACGGCCGTTTTCATCGGAAAGAAAAAGAACACGCCCGAGCGCTGCGCGGGCGGTATGGAGATCGGACGCTGCATTAGCCAAGGAAAGACTGCGTGTCTCGCTTCTTCTATTTAGGTTCGTATGCAACAGGCGGACGCCAATATTGATATTTTAACAAATTTTTCCGTTTTTTTTTACTTTATTGGTAGTTCATCGTCAATCTTGCAGATTTTCTCCACATGCATCACTTTTGCCCTGTACCTTCAGGTTGAGCAGGCAAGGATGGCGCATACCTATGGAGCACCTGGGAAGCAGGGAACCAAGGTGCCCATCATTCAATTGGCTGGTTGATGTGTTCACTCAAGCGGAAGGCGTCTTTTGTCGCTTCAATTTATCTTCATTGTGTTTAATGCATTCGAAAGCATCTCCAAGCACACGCTCAACTTCTAACAATTCACTTGCGTTTAAAATGAATTTCTTGTCATTGACAATTCCTTCGCCTCGGCTGTTGATAAAAATGTTCATATCCGGCGCTAATATCCTTACTTTGACATCTTTCAAGGCGAGAGCATTCGGAATTTTCCGAGGTTTCTCCACTCTTTTGAATGCGGCATTCATTTTCAGGAGTGCCATGCCAAGCAGTCGATGGCGGGACTCTCCTTCCGTAAATCGTCCCAGGGGCACGCCTGTCTTGGGAAACGATTCTACGGTACTGGGCACTTTCGATTTATCATAGATAGGCTTGTAGCAGATATCGACTGAATGTACCTCATCCCTCACTTCAGGTGCCGCTGTAACAGCAGGCGACAAGAACATGCTGATAAAAAAATGGTCGAGAATTTCATATATATTCAAAAAAGGTTGAGGGATTCAAAGCAAGTAACGCTCACGGCAACGTCCTGGTGGGCAAGGTGGGAATCATCAACATTCCCGAGGCCTGCTTGAGATCGCGCAGCACTACGGGTATCTTGAGCAGTACACTAAGCCTGGCTTGGCCCCGCGAACCAAAATCCAGAAACTTTGCGAAGGAAATAGAGTGAAAAGGCCGGTCGAAAAGAAAGCACTGAAGCTGTTGTCGAAATATAGCAGTCTTTCGCAGGCGATTGCCCGTTCTGAACATCCACTGCAGCCATACGAACAGCGCTGGATCGACGCGCGCGGGGTCACCAGCGACGAGCAATTCGCTTACCTCAAGCAGCAGGGCCTGGCCTTCGATCCGGTCGACTTGGGCCATGATGACGCCGTTCAGGGCTGTGCCGCGTACGCGAAGCAATGCCAGAAGTCGCATGTGACCGATCTTTTCCTGTCGAGCTTCGCGAGCGGCCGCCTCGATTATCGCAGTGGCCTCGCGCCTTTTGCCATGATGCAGACCATGCCGGATCACCGCTTCACGCAATCGTCCGCGCCGCAGTTTTGCGCCATTTGTTCCGGCTCGGATATTTGCAGGGGAGTCGATGCCACCGACTGGAATGCGGACCGCCACTGCGCCGGCTCGCTCGGGCTGCTGAAGACCCCGGAAGTGATCCAGTTTTACCTGGCTCAACATCTACAGCTGGCCCGCCAGGCGCCCACGGCGGAGGATTTCCGCATTTTCAACGCGATTCTCGATACCTTGCGCTCGCTTGAGGCGCAGACCAAACCGACGCAAGTGCATCGATCCCTGAAAAAAATCGACGGTTTCAAGGCGACCGTCCACCAGTGCAGGGTCTTGCTGGAAGCGCTGGGCATCGCCAGCATTCTGCAGACCGAGAAACACAAAGGCTACCTGACCCACTACACCAATCCCGGGCTCGCGCCATCGAAATCGCACAAATCCGATTGGGCCTACCCGGTCGACTTCTGGACCGGCGCCGATGGCGTTAACAAGGAAGCGCTCGCCTTCTGGTTTGGCGCCTATCCCGAGATCCGGCTTTGAAGCGACGCCTTCGGCGCAAGCGCCGCCTCAGGCCCGCATGCGCCGCGCCGCCGCCACCATGTTCACCAGCGCCGCCTCGGTCTCGGCCCAGCCGCGCGTCTTCAGCCCGCAATCGGGGTTGACCCACAGATTGGCCGCCGGAATCACCTGCGCCGCCTTGCGCAACAGGCGCTCGATGGCGTCCGTGCCCGGCACCGCCGGCGAATGAATGTCGTACACCCCCGGCCCGATCTCGTTCGGATAGCGGAACTTGCCAAAGCCATCAAGCAGCGCCATGTCCGAGCGGCTCGTTTCGATCGTGATCACATCGGCGTCGAGCGCGGCGATCTGCGGCAGGATGTCGTTGAACTCGGCGTAGCACATATGCGTGTGGATCTGGGTGTCGTCGCGCGCCGCGCCGGCCGTGATGCGAAACGCGCGCGTGGCCCACGCCAGGTAATCGTCCCAGCGCGCGCGCCGCAGCGGCAAGCCTTCGCGCAGGGCCGGCTCGTCGATCTGGATGATGCCGATGGCCCCCGCCTGCAAGTCCGCCACTTCGTCGCGCATCGCCAGCGCGATCTGCAAGGCGGTCAGCGCGCGCGGCTGGTCGTCGCGCACGAACGACCATTGCAGGATGGTCACCGGCCCGGTCAGCATGCCCTTGACCGGGCGCGCCGACAGGCTTTGCGCATGCACGGCCCAGTCGACCGTCATCGCGCGCGGGCGCGCCACGTCGCCATACAGCACCGGCGGCTTGACGCAGCGCGAGCCGTACGACTGCACCCAGCCGTGCTGCGTGAAGACGAAGCCGTCGAGCTGTTCGCCGAAATACTCGACCATGTCGTTGCGCTCGGCTTCGCCATGCACCAGCACGTCGAGCCCGATGGCTTCCTGGCGCGCCACCGCGTGCGCGATTTCGGCCCGCATCGCGCTGTGATACTGGTCCAGCGGCAGGGCGCCGCGACGGAAGGCGGCGCGCGCGGCGCGGATCGCCGCCGTCTGCGGAAACGAGCCGATGGTGGTGGTGGGAAACGCCGGCAGCCGCAAGCGCGCCCGCTGCACCACCTGGCGCGCGGCAAACGGGGCGCCGCGCCGGTCTGCGTCGCCCGGCAAGGCGTGTACCCGGGCCGCGACGGCGTCGCTGTGGACGCGGGTGCTGCGGGCGCGGCTGGCAACGGCGGCGCGCGCCTCCATCAACTGCGGCGCATCGTCTCCGCGCAACGCAGCTTTCAGGGTCGCCAGCTCGGCCAGCTTTTCGGTGGCAAACGCCAGCCACGAACGCACCTCGGGGTCGAGCGCGCTTTCGTCGGCCAGGCTCAGGGGCACGTGCAGCAGCGAACACGAGGGCGCCAGCCAGAGCGCGCCGCGCTTGTCCAGCAGCGGCGCCAGCACGGCGATGGCCGCGTCGAGGTCGGTGCGCCAGATGTTGCGCCCGTCGACGATGCCGACCGACAGCACCTTGGGCAGGGCCAGCCAGTCGCACACACTGGTGAGCTCATGGGCCGCGCGCACGCCGTCCACATGCAGGCCGGCCACCGGCAGGCGGCAGGCCAGGCCGAGGTTTTCTTCCAGCGGCGAAAAATAGGTCGCCAGCATGATGCGCGCGCCGGACTGCGCCAGCAGCCAGTAGGCGATCTCGAAGGCGTTGCGCCATGCCTGCGGCAAGTCCAGCCCGAGGATCGGTTCGTCCACCTGCACCCATTCCACCCCCTGGGCTTTCAGGCGCATCAACAGGGTGGTGTAGACCGGCAGCAGTTTTTCGAGCAGGCTCAGGCGATCGAAACCGTCCGCGCGCGCCGTGCCCAGCCACAGGAAGGTGAGCGGGCCGATCAGGGTGGCCTTGACCCGGTGCCCGAGCGCCTGCGCCTCGGCCACGTCGGCCAGCAGGCGTTCGCCGGCCAGCGTAAACGCCGTCTCCGGGCCGAATTCCGGGACCAGGTAATGATAGTTGGTGTCGAACCACTTGGTCATGTCGAGCGCGTGGCCGCTGTGTTGTCCAGCATGCGGATGGGCGCAGCAAGCGGTGTGCCCGCCGCGCTCGCCGCGCGCCATGGCGAAATAGCGGGTCAGCGGCGTGGCCGCCTCATCAAAACCGAAGCGCGCCGGTTCGCAGCCGAACAGCTGGATGTGGCTGGCAACCTGGTCGTAGAAGGCGAAGTCGCCCACCGTCACCAGTTCCAGCCCGGCCTCGGCCTGCAAGGCCCAGTGGCGCGCGCGCAGGGCGGCGCCGGCCGCTTCCAGCGCGGCTTCGTCGAGCTCGCCGCGCCAGAAGGCTTCGAGGGCGGTTTTCAGTTCGCGCCGCGCGCCGATGCGGGGAAAGCCAAGTACGTGGGTATGCAGCGTTTTCATGATGTCATCGAGATTTCATTGTTGGTGTGTAAAGTTTGCGGCAAAGTGTCATATAATCAAAACGAAACCTTTTGCAGTTCCGCATGAAAAATTTTCATTGATCGAGACCATGCTAGAACTTCGACATCTGCGCACGCTGACCGCCTTGCGCTCATCCGGCAGCCTGGTGCGCGCCGCCCAACTGCTGAACCTGACGCAATCGGCCCTGTCGCACCAGGTCAAGCTGATGGAAGAGCGCTATGGCGCGCCCCTGTTCGAGCGCAAGTCGCTGCCGATCGCGTTTACCGCCACCGGCATGCGCCTGTTGCAGCTGGCCGACCAGGTGCTGCCCGAGGTCGAGCAGGCCGAACGCGACGTGGCGCGCCTGTCGCAGGGCGACCGCGGCCAGTTGCGCGTGGCGCTCGAATGCCACACCTGCTTCGACTGGCTGATGCCGGTGATGGATGCCTTCCGCCAGCGCTGGCCCGACGTCGAGATCGACCTGGTGTCGGGCTTTCACAGCGAGCCGGTCGACCTGCTGCGTAGCGGCCAGGCCGACCTGGTGATCGGCTCGGCCGGCGGGCCGGAGTACACCGTGTTCCCCCTGTTCCGCTACGAAATCCTGGTGGTGCTGGCCCAGAAGCACCGCCTGGCCACCCAGCGCCGCCTGGAAGCGCCCGACTTCGAGGGCGAAACCCTGATCACCTACCCGGTGCCGGAAGAGCGGATCGACCTGATCCGCGAAGTCTTGCGCCCCGCCAATGTACGCTTCGAGCGCCGCACGGCCGAGCTGACCGTGGCCATCCTCCAGCTCGTCGCCAGCCGGCGCGGCCTGGCCGCGCTGCCCAACTGGGCCATCAAGAATTACGTCGATTACGATTACGTGCTGTCGCGCCCGGTGGGCGAGTTCGGCCTGTGGAGCGACCTGTTCGTGTCGGTGCCGCCGGCGCTGGCGGCCAAGGCTTACGTGAGCGACTTCGTCGGCGTGATCCGCGAACAATGCGCGCGCACCCTGGACGGCATCACCTTGCTTAGCTGATATTCAAGCGGGGTAATTTGCGGCCGCAAGGCAATCCCCGATTGTTTTTAGTAAATAAGCTGATAAGATTGATTTTGCTCAAACTCGAACGGAATCTGGAAAACTAAGATGGAGGACTTTGTCACGCCGTGAGCTGTCAAAGCCTGTCCATCCGAAAAGGGAAACCATGTTTTCAAGTTCCGACCCATTTTTCCGCTCCATGCGGGAACTGTTCGACACCCAAGCGGCCATGTATCAACGCAGCGTCCACGCAGCCATGGATGCGGGTGTGTCCGCGACGCAAGTCAATGTCGATTCGATAAGAACCCTGCTTGCCACCGCCACCGTCGCCATCCGGCAGTGGCAATGCGCGGGCGGCGCCAGTAACTGGCTGACCCCGGTTCCGCGCGATGCATGGCAGTTTGCAATTTTCGGTCGGCCCCAGCTGGCCGCGCCGCCCGCCGGCGCAGCCTCTGGAACGGCGGACGGCACCGCGCTCGCCGAAGGGCAAGCCTAGTGCCGGGCCGCTCACTTGAAACCCCACTGGCCACAGCGCCAGAACACAGCACATCGGAGATTCACATGGAAGACGTCGTAATCGTGGCCGCTGGCCGTACCGCAGTCGGTAAATTTGGCGGCGCACTCGCGAAAATCCCCGCCGCCGAACTGGGCGCCCACGTCATCAAGCACCTGCTGGCCAAGATCGACCTCGATCCGGCCAAAGTGAACGAGGTCATCCTCGGCCAGGTGCTCACCGCCGGCGCCGGCCAGGGCCCTGCGCGCCAGGCCGCCCTCAAGGCCGGCTTGCCCGACATGGTGCCGGCGTTTACCGTCGGCAAAGTCTGCGGCAGCGGCCTGAAGGCCACCCACCTGGCGGCCCAGGCCATCAAGTGCGGCGACGCCGACATCATCATCGCCGGCGGCCAGGAAAACATGAGCGCCTCGCCGCACGTGCTGCCCGGCTCGCGCGACGGTTTCCGCATGGGCGAGGCCAAGCTGGTCGACACCATGATCGTCGACGGCCTGTGGGACGCCTTCAACCAGTACCACATGGGCGTCACGGCCGAAAACGTCGCCAAGAAATACGAGGTCTCGCGCGCCGAGCAGGACGAATTCGCGCTGCAATCGCAGCTCAAGGCCGAAGCCGCGCAAAAGGCTGGCAAGTTCAAGGATGAAATCATTCCCTTCGAAATCGTGTCCAAGAAGGGCACCATCGTGTTCGACACCGACGAGTATCCGAAGCACGGCACCACGCTCGAATCGCTGGCCAGCCTGCGCCCCGCTTTCGACAAAGCTGGTACCGTTACGGCCGGCAATGCGTCCGGCCTGAACGATGGCGCCGCCGCCGTGATCATGATGTCCGCGTCCAAGGCCAAGGAACTGGGCCTCAAGCCACTGGCGCGCATCAAGGCCTATTCCTCGGCCGGGCTGGACCCGTCCATCATGGGCATGGGCCCGGTCTCGGCGACCAGGCTGTGCCTGCAAAAAGCCGGCTGGACCCACGAAGACGTGGACCTGATGGAAATTAACGAAGCCTTCGCCGCACAGGCGGTGGCCGTCAACAAAGAGATGGGCTGGGATACCAGCAAGATCAACGTCAACGGCGGTGCAATTGCACTGGGGCACCCAATTGGTGCATCGGGCTGCCGCGTGCTGGTGACCTTGCTGCACGAAATGATCCGCCGCGACGCCAAGCGCGGGCTGGCCAGCCTGTGCATCGGCGGCGGCATGGGAGTTGCTTTGGCAGTAGAACGCGACTGAAGCTCGTTGCGCGCAAGCGCACTGGGGTGACACGGAGCGACAATGAGCGCAGCGGGGCACGACCCGGCGGCGCTCGAGCGGAGCAAGGGCGGTTCCAATCCCGCCCCCGCGATTTGGTTGGAGTTGGTGTACAAAAACAGGAGAAGACAACATGGCTAGAGTTGCATTAGTGACCGGCGGTATGGGCGGTTTGGGCGAGGCGGTCTGTTTCAAACTGGCCGCCCTCGGGTATCGGGTCGTCACCACGTATTCCCCTGGTAACAAAAAGGTCGCCGAATGGCTGGCGACCACCAAGGACATGGGCTACGACTTCAAGGCGTATGAGTGCGACGTGGCCGACTACGATTCGGCGCAAGCCTGCGTGGCCAAGATTGCCGACGAAGTCGGCCTGATCGACGTGCTGGTCAACAACGCCGGCATCACGCGCGACATGACGTTCAAGAAAATGGACAAGCCGAACTGGGACGCCGTCATGGCGACCAACCTCGACTCCGTTTTCAACATGACCAAGCCGGTGTGCGATGGCATGGTCGAGCGCGGCTGGGGCCGCATCATCAACATTTCGTCGGTGAACGGGCAGAAGGGCGCCTTCGGCCAGACCAACTATTCGGCCGCCAAGGCCGGCATGCACGGCTTCACCAAGGCGCTGGCGCTGGAAGTGGCGCGCAAGGGCGTGACCGTCAACACCATCTCGCCCGGTTACATCGGCACCAAGATGGTCATGGAAATCCCGAAAGAAGTGCTCGATACCAAGATCATCCCGCAAATTCCGATGGCGCGCCTGGGCAAGCCGGAAGAAGTCGCCGGCCTGGTCGCCTACCTGTCGTCGGACGAAGCCGCTTTTGTGACGGGCGCCAACATCGCCATCAACGGCGGACAGCACATGTCCTGATCGCGCTACGCAGCAAGCAAAACCGAAAAGCACTGCCTGCGGGTGGTGCTTTTTTTCACCGAGAACGTGTCATGGCGATCAGCGCCCAAGCGTATCCGCGCGCCCACGCGCTACTTTCTCAAGCACTTTCCGCAGCGCCTACAGCAACTGCTCGCCGATGACTGACCACAGGACCACGACCGACTTGAATACCACTTCCACGCTCACATTTCGGCTCGCCACCGTTGCCGACATCGGCGCCATGTCGGCCATCCGCCTGGCCGTCACCGAAAACCGCCTGCGCGATGCCGGCCGCATCACCAGCGCCATGTACCGCGACTATCTGGACGGCGTGGGCCGCAGCTGGGTGTGCGAGGACGACGGCGTCATCGCCGGCTTTGCCAGCGCCGACCGCGCGCAAGGGTCGATCTGGGCGCTGTTCATCGACCCGGCGCGCGAAGGGCAGGGCATCGGCAAGCGCCTGCTGGCCCTGGCGGTCGAGGATTTGTTCGCACAGGGGCACGAGCAGATCGTGCTCTCGACCGGCGCCGACACGCGCGCCGACATCTTTTACGAATCGCAGGGATGGGAGCGCGGCAAGATGAAAGACGATATCGAAGTCCAGTATTCGCTGCAACGCCTGCGCGAGGCGCCCGCGTCGACCGACAATCTGTACGAAGCGAGCGTGCCGGTGTTCCGGCGCTACCTGGGCCGGCTGCGCGCCATGCTGGCGCTGGCCGAAGCGCATCCGCAAGGCCCCGCGCTGCTCGATGCGCGCCTGGCGCCGGGCATGCTGACCCTGGCGGTGCAGGCCGAGGTGGCGGCCAATTTCGCCGTGCGCGCCTGCGCCCCGCTGGCCGGCAGCACCTTGTCCGACAGCGGCGCCTTTCCCGCCAGCGCGCTGCGCGACAGCGGCAAGTTCCCGGCCACCTACAAGGGCCTCGGCCAGCGCATCGACTTCGTGCTCGGGTTCCTGAACGCGCTCACGCCCGCGCAGTTCGACGGCGCCGCCAGCCGCATGTTCAGCGACCGCGCCGGCGAAGCCCTGGTCACCTTGCCCGGCCAGCCCTTCCTGCTCCAGTACGCGCTGCCGAACTTCTTTTTTCACCTGACCACCGCTTGCGCCATCCTGCGCCAGAACGGCATTGCGATCGGCAAGGCCGATTTTGACGGTTTTCATGTCTACACCCGCACCTGAGTCGCCGGCGGCTTTGCTGCACGAACTGCTGCTGCGCGGCCTGTGGAGCACCGTCATCGACGAAGCCGCGCCGCAAGCGCTGCGGCGCCAGGGCGGCGCGGCCGGCCGCCTGCTCGCCGCCGGCGTCGACCCGCACGACCTGGTGGACGTCATTCGCGAGGCCCAGGTCGACACCATCTACAACGTGGCGCAACTGATCGACTGGCCCGATGAGCATCTGGCGCCGGATGCGGCGCCCGAGGTGCGCTTGACTGCAAGCCTGGTGCATGCCGCCGGCGTGGCGCAGCCGCTGCCCGAGCTGCATTCCTGCCTGATGCAGCGCGACCCGAGCGGGCGCGCGGGCGAGCCGCGTTCTCCCGAGTTGCGTCAATACGGCATGCTCGAGGCGGACGCGCGGCGGCAAATCGGCGCCCTGATCGGCGAGCGCAAATTCCCGGCCGCCGCCGTCCTGTGGAAGCGGCACGCCGGCGGCGACCTGAAAGCCGCCCTGGCCGCGGTACAGCGGTTGGCCGCGCAAGCGTGGCAGGGCGCCTGCTGAAGCGGCGGCCGCGCCGTGCCAGTGCGCTACAATCGACTGTCAACCATACGAGGACTCCCATGCCCGCCATCCCGACCTGCCTGTTCCCGCCGATCCAGCCGACCCGGCACGGCATGCTGCAAGTCGACGCGGTCCATACCATCTACTGGGAGGAAGTGGGCAACCCGAAAGGCATTCCCGTGCTGTTCCTGCACGGCGGGCCGGGCGCGGGCCTGTCGCCCCAGCACCGGCGCTTTTTCGACCCGCAGCAGTACCGCATCATCCTGTTCGACCAGCGCGGCGCCGGCAAGTCGACCCCGCTGGGCGAGTGGCGCGACAACACCACCCAACTGCTGATCGACGATATCGAAACCCTGCGCGCGCAGTTCGGCGTGGACAAGTGGCTGGTGTTCGGCGGCTCGTGGGGCTCGACCCTGGCGCTGGCCTACGGCGAAGCGCACCCCGAGCGCTGCCTCGGCTTCATCCTGCGCGGGATTTTCCTGTGTACCGCCGCCGAAGTGGACTGGTTCCTGCACGGCGTGCGCTGGTTCTACCCGGAGCTGTACGACGAATTCGTAGCCCCGATTCCCGAAGCCGAGCGGGCCGACCTGCTCACCGCCTACACCACGCGCATGCTGTGCGACGATCCGGCCGTGTACTGGCCGGCGGCGCGCGCCTGGAGCCGCTTCGAAGGACGGCGCGTGTTCCTGCTGCCGCAGCCGGAAGATACCGCCTCCGACACGCTCGACCTGGGCGTGGGCCGGCTCGAATCGCACTACATGGCCAACGGCGGCTTTTTGCGCGAAGACCAGCTGGTGCAGGACGTCGGCCGCATCGCGCACCTGCCGTGCGTGATCGTGCAGGGCCGTTACGACGTCATTTGCCCGCCGCTGTCGGCCTACCGCCTGCACCAGGCCTGGCCCGGTGCGCGCCTGCGCATGGTGGCCGACGCCGGCCACGGCGCGCTGGAGGCGGGCATCGCCCGGGCGCTGGTGGGCGCCACCGAGCAGTTCAAGCGCAGCGGGCGCTTCGATTAGCGACCGCGGGGGTGGCCCTGCTACACTAGCGGCTGTGCATGCATAACCACTATTTTAGCGCCCTATGAACCTCCAGCTCACCGATATCGGCCACGTCATCCAGTTGGCCATTGCGCCGGTGTTCCTGCTCACCGGCGTATGCACCAACCTGATGGTGCTGACCAACCGCCTGGCGCGCATCATCGACCGTTCGCGCGTGCTGGAAGACCGCCTCGACATCGCCTACCAGGACGCCTACATGGACGAACTGGACGTGCTGTACCGGCGCTGGCACCTGATTAACTACGCCATTGCACTGAGCACCGCCTGCGGCCTGCTCATTTGCCTGGTCATTGCGCTGCTGTTCCTGGGCGATACCACCAACGTCCCGCTCGACCAGTACATCGCCGGCCTGTTCGTGATCGCGATGCTGTGCCTGATCGGCGCCTTCGTGTACCTGCTGGTCGAAATTTTTGTCGCGTCCAAGACGCTGCGTTCGCGCCGCCACGTGCGTCCGCCCGGCTCCCTGCCGAATCCACACTAACAGATTGAGTTTTCTTATGCACGATTATCAACGTCCCCCGACCCTGTACCGCTACGCGCCGCGCGCCGAACTCGACGCCGCGCTGACCCTGGGGCAGTTTCGCCTGGTCCCGGTCAACAACTGCCTGACCCTGTCGTTTTCGCAGGCCTGGGACAAAGCCCTGTTCGACGTGTTTTCGCCGGCCGACTGCTGCCTGGTGATCCACAATAGCGAGGAATTCGGCGAGCGCCTGCACCGCGCCGTGCAGCGCACCCTGCCAAGTTGGGCCGGCATCGACGGCGCCGTCGAATACGGCGTGCGCGCGGCCCTGGGCGCGGCCTTCACCAAGAGCAGCGCCGAAGCCGAAGAACGCGAGTGGCAGTTCGCCTGGCGCGCCATGGCGCCGCAAATGAGTCTCAATCCCGTGACGGTCAAGATCGGCAGCATCGAAACCTTCGCCGAACTGCGCGAGCCGCACAGCTACCAGGCCTAGTTACCCCTCAGTTACCCGGACTGTCGCCCCGTTCGAGGCGCGCCAGCACCGCTTTCATCATGCGCTCGATGTCGGAGCGGATGATGTTCGCGCCCAGCATGCCGGGCACGTAGAACTTCGGCACCAGCTTGCCGCTGTAGACGATGCGCGTGCCGCCCGTTTCAAGCACCGGCACCAGCTCCCAGCGGCACTGGTAGACGCGCATGTCGCCGGTGACCAGGCTGATGTCGATGGCCGTCATCGGCTCTTCGCTGGCCTGTACGATCAGGTGGATATCGCGCCGGATGAACAAAAAGCTGGCCACCCCGAACTGCTCGATGATGGCCTTGTTGCCGGTGCGCGAAAGGACCTTGGAGGTTTTCAGGTCCGGCACGAACTCGGACATGCGGTCGTAATTGGTCAGCACCTTCCATACGGCAGCCGGCGACGCGCGGACCTCGCCGCTCGACGCGACCTCGAACACATGCTGGTCGGCCAGGTCGACACGCTTGACCGTCACCTCCAGCCTGGATTGGGCCAGGACGGGCTCGGAACAGGCGAGAAGGCAACAAAATAGGATTCGCGGAAACATGGACCCAGCCTACGGGAAAGCGGCGGGCCTGACAAGCAGGCACGCTCAAGCGTGCGCATGATAGCGGGTCGGCGGGCGGCCGAAGATTAGAACCCGGCATCTACAGAAGTAGGTTGTAATGTCGTCTCGACATGCAGTGCCGACGCTCCGTCTTTACCCCTCCACCGAACCGACCATGACAAACCAACCCTATCCGCACCTGCTCGCGCCCCTGGACCTCGGCTTTACGACCCTGCGCAACCGCGTCATCATGGGGTCGATGCACACCGGGCTGGAAGACCGCTTCTACAACTACGGCAAGCTGGCCGCGTTCTACCGCGAGCGCGCCAGGGGTGGCGTGGGGCTGATCGTCACCGGCGGCATCTCGCCCAACCGCCAGGGCTGGCTGCTGCCGTTCGGCGGCACCCTCAATTTCGCGGGCGACGTGATCAACCACCGGCGCGTGACGAAGGCGGTGCATGAGGAGGGCGGCAAGATCCTGATGCAGATCCTGCATGCGGGGCGCTACGGCTACCAGCCGCTGGTGGTGTCGGCGTCGAACCTGAAGTCGCCGATTTCGCCGTTCAAGCCGCGCGCGCTGACGCAGGCCGGGATCGAAGCGACCATCCGCGACTACGCGCGCTGCGCCAGGTTGGCCAAGCGGGCCGGCTACGACGGCATCGAAGTGATGGGCAGCGAAGGCTACCTGCTCAACCAGTTCCTGTGCGCGCGCACCAACCTGCGCCAGGACCGCTGGGGCGGCAGCATCGAGAACCGCATGCGCCTGGCCATCGAGATCATCAAGCGGATTCGCCTGGCGGTGGGTACGGACTTCATCATCATGTACCGCCACTCGCTGCTCGACCTGGTCGAAGGCGGCAACACCTGGGACGACGTGGTCAAGGTGGCGCATGCGCTGGAAAGCGCCGGCGTCACCATCCTCAACACGGGGTATGGCTGGCACGAAGCGCGCGTGCCGACCATCGTCACCTCGGTGCCGCGCGCCGCCTTTGCCAGCGTTGCCGGGCGCCTGCGGCGCGAGGTAAAGATTCCGGTGGTGGCGTCGAACCGCATCAACATGCCGTTCGAAGCGAACGACATCATCGCGCGCGGCGACGCCGACATGGTGTCGATGGCGCGCCCGTTCCTGGCCGACGCGCAGTTCGTGGCCAAGGCGGCGGCCGGGCGCGCCGACGAGATCAATACCTGCATCGGCTGCAACCAGGCCTGCCTCGATCACACGTTCTCTAACAAGCGCGCCAGCTGCCTGGTGAACCCGCGCGCCTGCCATGAGACGGAGCTGGTGTACGCGCCCACGCGCCGCGCGCGCAAGGTGGCGGTGGTGGGCGCCGGCCCGGCGGGCTTGTCGGCGGCGACCGTGGCGGCCGAATGCGGGCACGCGGTGACCCTGTTCGATTCGAGCGACACGGTCGGCGGGCAATTCAAGATCGCCATGCAAATCCCGGGCAAGGAAGAATTCGCCGAGACGATCCGCTATTTTTCGCGCAAGCTGGAGTTGACCGGCGTGACCGTGCGCCTGGGTCAACGGATCACGCGCGAGGCGCTGCTGGCCGGTGGTTTCGACGACGTGATCGTCGCCACCGGCATCAAGGTGCGCATGCCGCCGATCGAAGGGATCAAGCATCCCAAGGTGCTGTCGTACATCGACGTATTGCAGAACAAGGCGCCGGTGGGCAAGCGCGTGGCGATCATCGGCGCGGGCGGGATCGGCTTTGACGTGGGCGAGTATTTGCTGCACAACCCGGCGCACCCCTTGCCATTGCCGGTGGCCGAGTGGGCCGGCGAGTGGGGCGTGGACCTGGAAGCGACCACCAGCGGCGGGCTGGTGGCGCCGCACGCGGCCGAACCGGTGCGCCAGCTGTTCCTGATGCAGCGCAAGGCATCCAAGCTGGGAGCGGGGCTGGGCAAGACCTCCGGCTGGGTGCATCGCGCGACCTTGAGCAGGAATGGCGTGGTCATGCTGGCGGGGGTCACGTACAACAAGATCGACGATCACGGCTTGCATGTCACGGTACACGGGGAAGAGCGCCTGATCGCGGTCGACAACGTGATCATCTGCGCGGGGCAGGACAGCCTGACGGAGCTGATGCCGGACGAGGGCGCGGCGGCGCAGGGCGGGCCGGTGTTCCACAAGATCGGCGGGGCGGCGCTGGCGGCCGAACTGGACGCCAAGCGCGCCATCAAGGAAGGCGCCGAACTGGCTGTGCGGCTTTAAGAACCCGTGCATTTAAAACCGTCGTTCCCGCCAAGGGGGCCGCCGAGGCCGGGAACGACGGATCGAACGCTAGCGGCGACTACTTCTTGCGCACCACCACGCAGCCGATCGAGTACCCGGCGCCGAACGAGCAAATCACGCCGTGCGAGCCGCTCGGCATATCGTCCTGGTACTTGTGGAAGGCGATGATGGAACCGGCCGACGAGGTGTTGGCGTAGGTGTCCAGGATGACCGGCGCTTCCTGCGGCTCGGCGTCGCGCCCGAGCAGCATGCGGGTGATCAGCAAATTCATGTTCAGGTTGGCCTGGTGCAGCCAGTAGCGCGATACCTGCGCCACTTCCAGCCCGGCGTTGGTGACCGTTTCGCGGATCATCTCGGCCGCCATCGGGCACACTTCCTTGAACACCTTGCGGCCCTGCTGGCGGAACAGCTTGTCCGGCTTGCCCACGCCGGATTCGTCGAAACGGTTCATGAAGCCGAAGTTGTTGCGGATGTTGTTCGAAAATTTGGTCTTGAGCTTCGACTCCAGGATCTCGAACTGGTGCGCGCTGGTCGCCGTGTCGGCCGCTTCGATCACGATCGCGGTGCAGGCGTCGCCGAAAATGAAGTGGCTGTCGCGGTCGCGGAAGTTCAGGTGGCCGCTGGTGATTTCGGGATTGAGCACCAGCACCGCGCGCGCCTGGCCGCTTTGCACCGCCGCCATCGCCGTCTGGATGCCGAAGGTGGCCGAGGAACAGGCCACGTTCATGTCGAAGCCGAAGCCGTCGATGCCCAGCGCTTCCTGCACCTCGACCGCCATGGCCGGGTAGGCGCGCTGCATGTTGCTGCAGGCGACCAGCAGCATGTCGATGTCGGCCGCCGTGCGTCCGGCCCGGTCCAGCGCTTGCAGCGCCGCCGCCACGCAGATTTCGGCCTGCAGCGAGATGACCTCGTCGGCGCGCTCGGGAATGCGCGCCGTCATGCGCGCCGGATCGAGAATGCCGGTTTTTTCCATCACATAGCGCGATTTGATGCCCGAGGCTTTTTCGATAAAGGCTGCGCTCGAGCCTTCGATGGCCGTCAGCTCGCCCGCCGCGATGGCAGCGGCGTGCTCGGCGTTGTACAGCTCGGCGTAGGCGTTGAAGGCGACAACCAGCTCTTCGTTGGAGATCGAATGGGGCGGCGTGAACAGGCCCGTGCCGCTGATGACGACTTGTTTCATGGTGGAGCTTTCAAATAGGGTAAGCCGGGCATGACCCGGCAGGTGCCGACGATTCTACACAATGAGATTGGCGCTGGCGAGAAAAGCGCGGGGGCGAGCGCCGGCCGGCGCCTATTTGGGTTTTTTCGCGGGCGCGATCTGGGCGATCGGCGCCTGGTCCGCTTTGGCCGCCTTGGCCAGCTGCACCGGCAAGCCTTTCAGGTGATTGATGGCCTGCGCCAGCTGGAAGTCGTCGGCGCCGCCGTATTCGAGCGGTTTGCGCTTGCGCTCGAGCGCCAGCAGGCGGCGCTGGGCCTCGAGCTGCTCGCGCGTGCTGGCCGCGCTTTCCTTGTCGCGATCGTTCGACAGGTGTTTTTCCAGGTCGGCCTCGCGCATGCGAAAGCCGTTCAAGCCATCGCCATCGGCGTTTTCGTCGACCAAAAAGTCGGGAATGATGCCGCGCGCCTGGATCGAACGCCCGGCCGGGGTGTAGTAGCGCGCCGTGGTCAGCTTGACGGCGGTGTCGCTGCCGAGCGGCTTGATGGTCTGCACCGATCCTTTGCCGAAGGTGCGGCTGCCGAGGATGGCGGCGCGCTTGTAGTCCTGCAGCGCGCCGGCCACGATTTCGGAGGCCGAGGCCGAGCCGGTGTTGACCAGCACCACCATCGGCACCGTCTTGAGCGCGGCCGGCAGCCTGGCCAGCGCGTCGCCGTTGCCCTGCAAGGTGTAGAACTCGGGCGTGCCCAGGTAGCTCTGGCGCGAGTTGGCCAGCTGGCCGTTGGTCGAGACGATTTCTGCGCCTTTGGGCAAAAACGCGGCCGAGACGCCGATGGCGCCCTGCAGCAAGCCGCCCGGATCGTTGCGCAGGTCCAGCACCAGGCCCTTCAGGCCCGGATCCTGCTGGTACAGGGCGGCCAGGCGGGCCGCCATGTCGTCCACGGTCGGCTCCTGGAATTGCGAAATGCGCAACCAGGCGTAGCCCGGCTCGACCATCTTGCCCTTCACGCTTTTCTGGATGATTTCCTGGCGCATGATCGTCATCACCAGCGGCAGCGGCACATCCTTGCGCTGCAGGGTCAAGGTGACCTTGGTCATCGGCTCGCCGCGCATCTTCTTGATGGCTTCGTCGATGCCCAGGTTCTGGATGGCCTCGTTGTTGATGCGCGTGATCAGGTCGCCCGCCTTGATGCCGGCGCGCCAGGCCGGCGAATCCTCGATCGGTGCCACGATCTTGATGAAGCCTTCTTCGCTTTGGGCAATTTCGATGCCGAGGCCGACGAACTTGCCCTGGGTGCCTTCGCGCAGGTCGCGATAGGCCTTCTTGTCGAGATAGGCCGAATGGGGATCGAGCGAGGCCACCATGCCGCTCAGGGCCTCGGTCAGCAGTTTTTTGTCGGAAACGGGTTCGACATAATCGGTTTTGATCAGATCGTAGGCCTCGGACAGCTGGCGCAACTCCTCGAGCGGCATGCCTTGCTCGACCGGCTTTTGCGCGAGTGCCGAAAACTGCATGGAAATAGCCACGCCGGCAATGGCGCCCAGGCTGAGCAGCCCGGAGTTTTTGAGGGTAGAGCCCATGATGTCACCTACGATGCGAAGAAAAGGCGCCTGTTCACCTGATGAGCTGGCACGAATCCAGTATAACCCCCGAACGCGGTGTCAGGTCTGACATTCGTACACGATCCCGGCTGTAGCGCAAACCCTGATGTCGAGGCCGTGTCCGAATGTCAGACCTGACACCGGGGGTGGGGTTGTGTATCGAAAAGTAAAAAAACCATGCTTGATGGTTCCCCCCGGAATGCAGGGGCTAGAATGCGGTCATCGCGAGCCACGTGACGCGCCAAACGTTGCCGTCCAGCCAGCCTGATCCACCACTGAACCCCCGATGAGCAAACTGATTCCCTTCGCCTGCGCCGCCCTGATCGCCGGTAGCGCTGCTTCCGCCCATGCGCAAGAAACGTCCGCCGTGCCTACCGCTGTGCCTACCGCCGTGCCTACCGCCGTGCCTACCGCTGTGCCGGCGGACATGCCCGCCGCACCGGTTGGCAAGGCCGGCCGGGCGCCAGCGGTTAAGCCCGCACCGGGCGTGACCGCAGTCACCATCAACGGCAGCCGCGCCGACGATACCGAATCGCGCCGCCTGTCGACCGCCGCCAAGATGGTGTTCGGCCGCGAGGAACTCGACCGCAACGGCGACAGCAGCGTCGGCGAAATCCTCAAGCGCTTGCCCGGCGTGACCATGGGCGGCCCGCCGGGACGCGGCGGCGGCGGGGTGCGCATGCGTGGCCTGGGCAACGGCTACACGCAAATGCTGGTCAACGGCGAGCGCCCGCCGGCCGGGTTTTCGCTCGAATCGCTCTCGCCCGACCAGGTCGAACGCATCGAAGTCATGCGCGGCCCGGTGGCCGAGCACAGCACCCAGGCCATCGCCGGCACCATCAACGTGGTGCTGCGCGAGGGTTACCAGCAGAAAGACATGCAGCTCAAGCTGTCCGACAGTATCGAGGACGGCCGCCACGGCCCCAACGTGTCGCTCACCATGCCCGGCAAGGCGGGCGCGCTGACCTGGCTGATGAGCGGCTCGGCCGGCACCAGCCGCCAGTACGACGAGAGCGTCACCACCTACGACGATGCGGATCCGGCCGGCCTGCTCCTCAAGGACCAGCAAGTCGACGCCCATAGCAGCCGCAGTGCGCGCTCGCTGCACCTGACCCCGCGCCTGTCGTATAAATTCGAGAATGGCGACACGCTCAATTTCCAGCCGTTTTTGATCCATAACCGCAGCGACGGCAACAGCGACAGCCTGCTGACCCAGCGCATCGGCCCGCCGCAACGCGAATACGCGCTGGCGCTGGCCGACTCGCGCTCGTCGATGACAATGTTGCGCGGCTTCGGTAACTGGCTGCACCGGATGGACGCCGGCGCCAAGCTCGACGTCAAGTTCGGCTTCGGCGCCGGCCGCAGCGAAAGCACCTCGCTGCGCAAGCAGTACGCCGACAATGGCGCGCTCAAGGATGACTTCAACGACGTCGATACCTCGCGCAACCATAGCGTGAACAGCGGCGGCAAGTACAGCACGCCGCTGGCCAAGGGCCACCTGCTGGCGGCCGGCTGGGAGGTCGAAGGCGGCCACCGCGAGCAAAGCACGGTGGCGCTGGTCAACGGCCGCGCCCAGTTCGCCGAATCGGGATCGAGCATGACGGCCGACACGCGCCGCGTGGCAACGTACGTGCAGGACGAGTGGGACATCACGCCGCAATGGTCGGCCTATGTCGGGCTGCGCTGGGAAGGCATCCGTACCAGCGCCGCCAACCAGGGGCGCGACGTGCGCAACAACAGCAGCGTGTGGAGCCCGGTGCTGCACTCGGTGTGGCGCATTCCCGGCCATGACAAGGACCAGGTCCGCGCCAGCCTGACGCAGAGCTACCGCGCGCCCCAGCTGAACGACCTGATCGCGGTGCCGACGTACTCGCAGCTCAACAGCGCGACCCGTCCCGACCGCACCGGCAACCCCAACCTCAAGCCGGAACTGGCGCAGGGCATCGACCTGGCCTACGAGCATTACCTGGGCAAGGGCGGCATCCTCAGCGCCAGCGGGTTTATCCGCAAGATCGATAAGCTGATGCGGCGCGAACTGACCCTGCGCGACACCCCGGACGGTCCGCGCTGGCTGTCGAGCCCGTCGAACATCGGCAGTGCGCGCACCAGCGGGATCGAACTGGAAGCGAAGTTCCAGCTGGCCGACCTGGTGACGGGCGCCCCGACGATCGACCTGCGCTCGAACTACAGCCGCTTCTGGTCGAGCGTGGACGGCATTCCCGGCCCCGACAACCGGCTCGACCAGCAAGCCAGGCAGACCGCCAACCTCGGCCTCGACTGGCGCCTGAAAGAAGTGCCGATGACGCTCGGCGGCAGCTACAACTGGACCCCGGCAATCCTGGTGCGCACCAGCGTCGACGAAGTGGCCACCAGCGGCGTGAAACGCCAGTTTGACGTCTACGGCTTGTGGAAGTTCAGCCCCGCCACCCAGCTGCGCATTTCCGCCAACAACCTGCTGAACGACGACTACCTGTCCGGGCGCACGGTCACCAAGGGCGGCATCGCGCAATCGTCGGACGCGGCCGGCCGCACTTACACCACCTGGACCGTGCGCCTCGAAATGAAGTTATAGTATTCGACTGTGGCCACAAGCCACTTTTTACGGCCCAATGCCGTTTTGAGTGGAAGTTGACTTCGGCTACCATATCGGCTACCGCTGTGAATGTCTGCGCCTTGCGGCGCTTGTCGATGTCCGGTCCGGAGCAGGGTCAAGGGCGGGCGGCGCGAA
>NZ_WHJF01000111.1:0-21606 GCF_011682185.1 Massilia genomosp. 1 | reverse complement strand
ATGCAAAACGGAGCTGCTCTGGGGTAGAATTCATGTCGGGCAAGGTGTGTTCGTGCTGATAGGGTAGGTTTTTAGATAACTCCCATTCTATCAATCACTTACGGCATTCTTGCCCTTTTTTGTGCAACATTCAGGCTAGCACTCATGTAACATTATCCACCTCGTCGCCATTCGTCGCTGCTCCATCCATGAATCGAGGACGACAGCATACGCGATTGCCGCGCCAAGCTCTACGTGAACTCAGGCAAAGCGACGATCGATCACGCGCTTGAGCTTTCCCGAGCGGGGATTGATTTCCAGCGCCGTCGCATCCACCCATTCTATGTCGATGGGCAGGATCTTGCCTTGCGCCAGCAATTGACCATACATGGGGCGATGCTCGTAGATCGCAGCGATGATCTGCGCGCTGAGCGCCGGATCGGCATTGCGATTGCCGATCCGCAGTATCAACCCATCCTTTCCGTCACGATGGATGGTCAGCAATTGAAAATCGCAGGCGCCCTGGCAAGCCGGAAACGACGCCAGTACCGACCTGACATCTTCCGGATACAGCGTGACCGGGCCGACCCTGGCCGATTCATCGGAACGTCCCCGTAACAGAAACTTGCGATGCGCCGTACCATGGGCATCGACCCAGCTGGCCCTGTCACCGACCGGATAGCGCAGGATCGGCATCAAATGGCGCCGCAGGGCCGTGACCACGGCCAGCCCTTCGATGCCCGGCGCGACGATGGGCGAGCCCGTTTCTTCATCGACAATTTCGAACAGCGCATCATCATCGTAGCAGCGAAATTCATTGGGGCCGCATGAAAGATCGGCGAATCCCAGCAATCCGGCATCCGTGCTCGCATAACCGATGGAGCGGATCTCGACGCCTGGAAAGCATGCTTCCAACCTGGCGCGCTGATCGGGATACATGGCTTCGCCGGCAAACAGGATCAATCTGACCGTCGACGCGGCTGGATCGCCCCCCACCTTGTCAATGTGATCTACCAGACTCATCATTGTGGTCGGCACGCCGGCCAAGACCGTGGCCTTCAATTCCGTGATAAAGCGATAGACATCGGCGGGTGTCGTGGCGCCCGCAATCGGGAGTTGCATGACCCGCTTGGGGCACTCTTCGAGCGCCTTGTGGGTAAACAAGAACGATCCATACAACTCGCCGACATAAAACAGATTGGCGACCCGGTCGCCATCCTGCAGACCTCCCAGCGCCAGTCCGCGGGAAAAGGCTGTGACAAACACATTCCAGTCAGTCCGGCTGAACACCGAGAACTTGGGGTTGCCGGTGGTTCCGCCACTCTTCAAGACGATGCCATCGTGCATCGCCCCCGTCAGCAATTGCCCACCCTCCAGACGGTTGGCTTCCCAAAACGCTTGCTGGCTCAACACGGGCAACTCTTCGATCGCGTGTATCGTTTCCGGCAATGCGCGGTAAAGATCGCCATAAAATGGCGAATTTTTCCGGGCAAACGCGATCAGTGAGGGAAGTATTTCCCGGCTAATTTCCATGCTCATCAACGCGCTCTCCGGTCCAGCACACGAATCAATTTTCCGCTTCCCGCAGTCCTGTGGAATTCATCGATTCCCACCGCTTGCACTTCAAACAGCAGCGTTTCATCGGTCAGCACGGCTTCCTGCAAATCCAGGTAGTTTTCCAGGAAAATCTCTCGGCAACGCAGCGCTGGCAAGCGCTCCGAATCGGAAATCACCAAGATGACCTTTTCCTTGATCTCGGCTTGCGCCAGGATCAGCTGCGCTTCGCCCGCATAGGCGAAATGCGTCGCCAGGATACGGATGAATTCCTGATAATTGAGAAAAGTGGAACCAATCCGACAAATATCCCCCGTCCGTCCCAGCAGTCGAAAGCGCGGCGCGGCCCTGCCGCAGGCGCAAATGCCATCCGGATCGGCGATCCAGTGGCCGACATCGCCGATTTCGTAGCGCAATGGCTTATTGACCGACAACATGCGCGGCGTGAAGACCAATCGGCCGACTTCCTCGCCTTGCACCGCTCGATCTTCATCCATTTTCAATATTTCGAGGTATTGAAGCTGTTGCTGAAGATGGTGGACGCCGCCATCGCTATGTTCGCACTGGAACCCGATCGGACCGATATCGACGCTGCCATAGGCGGCCGAGCGTATCACATCGACCTGGAAGGACTCGTGCAGATAATTTCGCTGGGCGGGACTGAAATGTTCTCCGCCATAATAGATCTTCTTGACTCCCCGATAGGCGGAGAGAATGTCAGCTTCCTTTTCAAACAGTTGCAGAATATACGATGGCATGCCGAGCAAGACATTCACCTTGTTCTTGACGATTTCCTGGGCGACCATGCGGGTATCGCCATGGGCCGCCATGGGAAACTGGATGGCGCCCAGCTGTTCGAGTGCCGAAAAAAAGCTGATGAAGCCACCGTAGAGTCCCCCGCCAAAGAACAGATTCATCGCCCGGTCGCCGAGCGGATCAAAGCCCGCCGCGTACAAACCCTCGGCACCGAGCCGGATATGCTCATGGTATTGCTGGTAGCTGAACGTCGACAGTTTTGGTTCGCCCGTGCTACCGCCCGACTTGAAGAAAAGATGGGCTTGGGCAGGATCGGCCGGCACCGACTGGAACTGCTCCTTGGCGGTCATGGCCGGAACCGGGTCCCACTGCAGCGGAGGGAATTTTCTCAACTCATCGAAATTGGAAATCCCCTGCGCTTCATGGGCCAACTGCAAGCTCACTCTGCGGCAATAGCGTTGCAAGGCATAGACACCGTCATGCGGCTCGCCGGGGTATCCTCCCGTCATTTCGCCAATACGCCGGATACGGATCGCACCCGCACGCAAAAAAGAGCGCGACAGCGGATCAATTTCCGAGAGTTTGCAACAGATCGCCACTGTTTGCAGATAGTTGCGCATGGGCCGCAAGACCCGGATGATGTCGGTGCGCGGCAAGGGCTTGACCCAGATGCTGCGGTACAGCGGCGATGCCGCCAGCGCCGCATGGTCGTCGATGTAAATGCGCCACCCGCCATCGGGTGCTTCGATGAGGCGAGCATTGCCGAGGCACGATTCGAGCCTGTGACACTCGCTGACCAAAGCAATTTCGCCGGCACTGGCGGTATCGGGCAACTGGCGTGGCAGTTCCTGCGCCACCAGCGTCAAGGCATCGGCAAGCCGCTCGCCAAACCGCTGCAATTCATTCCAGTCCGACGTGTCGAGATAGACACATTGCGGACTGGAACAGGCTTGCTGTTCCATCAGGCAGCATTCCATGGCGAGTTGTTTCAGCGTATGGGGATCCTGGGCAGCTTCCATGGAAAGAAATGCCAACGATATCTTGTGTCCCCACTCGACGATGCGCACGCTGGCAGGTGTCATGGCGCGTATCGATTGAATCGACTCCTCACCGCCCCAGGCGGCAATGCCATCGGCCCCGGCAAATACCGGCTCCAACAGATCTTTTCGCTTCGACGACATTTTTGCCACGATGATGAATTTCTCAAGCTGGGCGCTCGGATCGCACTTGCCCAAGGCATGTAAGAAGATCTGGGGGAAGGAACTCTCTTGCGGACTCGTCTTGAGAAAGTTAAAATTTCCAGAAAGCAATCCTTCGAGCACGCTCATCGGCCCGACCGTGAAGGCATTTTGCGGTGAAATGTGGACCAGGAAACCCAACGGCGCCCAAGCTTCGAAGATCGCATCGTCGAATTGGGTGCGGCAAGCGAGCAAGGGATTGCTGGAACCGAGTTCACGGATCAGCTTCTTTTCCAGATTCGCACGGCGCAAGACATCGGCTATTTCAAGCAAGGCCAGACCGATTTCGTCCGACGTAAATTGATCGGTGCCAGACAGGCAGTTCTTCAATTCGGTAAAAATAGCCGATTTTTCCCTGATATTTTTCCCGAGTAAATCCCCGGCCGCCAGCACCGTCTCGATATCGAGTTCGCACGCCATTTGCCGGGCCACCAACGATTGTATATCGCCGATCCTGCTGGCCAGTTCTTGATCGCCGATCCACTCGCCTTGCCAGAGGTGTTGCTTGTTCATATTTTCCATGATTACCGCCTCAACAGTTCAGCCGCCGCAATGGCGCAGCTTTTATTTTTACTCGTTCCAGCCCGTCCGTGAATGACGAAATACGGCCGCTCATTTCCGCAAGCACAGGATTCGCCGGGATACAGTGTCGCCATGTCGCCCATCAAGACACTCTGGGCAGGCACCGAGGTGATGTAGGGCGTGAGAAATTGCAGAAAGCCCGCTTCACCGAATTTCCTTGGTTTCAGGGTACGCACATCGCGGATGATCACCTGCGACCAGACGGGAACATGAAATTGGTGGTGTGCGCACTCCGCGTACGGGACGGCATGCTCGACCGAGCCGAAGCTGTCGCGGATACGCAGGTCGGGAATGCCAAGCTGCTCGTGAATGCGGGCGTACAGATCGTGTTTGGCGATCGCCTGGTCGGCATTGCCTTTCCATCCACCGCCGAGGAATACCAGCGAATCGGCGGAGAGTTTGAGCGGCGGCAAGCCCAGCTCGCGCATCCGCTTCAGTGTAAAAAACAGAAATGCCGGGAAACCGAAAATGCGTACTGGAAGACCTTCTGCGGCGTAGTGTTGCAGCTTTTCGATGCAACCAAAAACATCGAACTCGTGCGACGCGCCGCCCGTCGCCGTTGTTGGCGCGCCGGTCCTGCGCAAAGCATAAAATGCCGATGCAACGGGTGCATACTTGCACAGGAAATTGTCGGTGTGGGCCGTTCCCAGTTGCGAATCCGATGCGGTTTCATACGAATACAGCAGATAGTTGGTCTTGACATCCGGCGTGTTCCAGCCAAAGTGCTCGAAGACCGCGTCGATCATCTTTTGCCCGGCGCTCAATGACCAGGCATCAAACGAGACTTGCGACTTTTGACCGGTCGTTCCGGAAGAAGTCAGGTGCAGCTTGATGTCATCGCGCGCAACCGAAAGAAGTTCGTGCGACTTGAAAAACGTCGCCGGAACAAAGGGGATGCTCGCCAGGTCATCGATCGACGTCAGCGTGGCGGCATCAAATTGTTTCATTTCCAGCAATTTCCGATAAAACGGCGATTGCTCTTGGTGCCAGTTGATATTTTCCTTCATGGCACCGACAAACATCGATTCCTGCGCGGCGGAGGAAGCGAAGGGATGGCGTTGTTCGCAAACGCCCTGGACCGCGTGCATAGTGTTGATATTCATATTTCCCTAAATTCCCGATAAAATGCGGTGGCCAGTGATATCGTCAACAACCCGAGCGCGAGACATATCGTCATTTTTGTCAAATCGATTTTTTCAATCAAGCTTCCCACCATCAACATCGATATCGGCAAGGCGCCAATACTGATCGTATTGACCCAGCTCATGACCACGGGGACATCGGCTGGCGCGGGCCGCGATTGAAACAGCGTCAATAGCGACACATTGACGACGGCCAGTGCCAGCCCCAAGCCAGCCAGTGCCAGGCAAGCCAATACGGGATTGTGGTTCAAGCCAAAGAAAAGGTAGAGCAGGGACACGGCGCTCAAGCCGGCGATCGCCCGCTTGCCCCTTTTGAGCGGAAATTCCACGACCGAAAGCAACAAACTTCCCGCCACCATCCCCATGCCGATCGACACCTCGAAGGCGGCCAGCATGGCAAGATTGCCGGCGAATCGGGTCTGGACAAACAAGGGGAGCAAGGCCATCAAGGGTGTCAGCGCAAGATTCATCAGGAAAAATGCCGACAACATGAAGCGTATCAAGGGATCGGCAAACATCGACCGCCCGGGTATCGCTGGCGCCATGTCGGCATCCGCCGGCTCCGATTCGACCGTTTCCGGATCAGCAGGATCGAGCCGGATTCCCCCTTCCAGCCCTGCCGCCAGCAAATAGCTAAGCCCATTCAATACAAGCAGACCCGACAAACCAAGCCAAGGATAGAGCAGGGCGGAAATCGCTGGCCCAACTACCGTCCCCAGGGAAAAGCAGGAATCGACCATGGCGGTCAACTGTGGGACCAATTCCTTTTTTGGCATGAGCCCGGGCAGTGTAAAGACAGCGATATTGAACAGCGCGCCAAGCAAATTTGAAACAAACGTCAGGATAAATAGCGTGGTCAGCGAATGGTGCTTGAAATAGACGAGCCACAACAGTCCGACCAGCAAGAAGATGATGCCCCTTGATACGTCGGTGTGTATCAGTGTCCTCAGGACGCCGATTCTTTGCACCAGCTTGCCCCCACTGCTGGCCAGCAACAGATGGGGAAGCGCGCCTATCGCCAGGAACCACGGTATCATTTGTATGGATTGCTCCTGCGAAATAACCCAGACCAGGCCGAGGGTCATCATCTTGTCGCAGATTTGTGAAATGAATTGCCCGACGAAAAGCCGGGATGAATTCTGGTCCTTGAATACTGCCATTGAAAATTTCATGATAATCCTGTCACGCTGCGCACGCCGGTTCCGGCTCCAGCGAATTTTTTTTCCAGAGTTGCAGATACTGGTTCAAATATTCGCGATTAATGCCTTCCAGGCGGATATTTCTGAAATTCAGTATTTCATAAGATCGGCTGAATATGACGAAATCATAGCGCTGCGCGCCAATCAAATGCATGGCGGGGAAATAGGCGCAGGGAATGAAACCGGCTTGCATTGCGATTTCTATTTTCTCCGACTCATCGGCGCGAATAATGAATTCGATATAGCGCACACCCAGGTCTTGCAGGATTACCGATGCCTTTTCCACGATATCGGCGAATCCTGCATTGCACAAATCGTGAATGCCGATCAACACGCAATGTTTGTCCGTCTCTGAAAAATAACAGAAAACCTCCACGTCCTGATCGGCCGAGCTGATCAGCAGATTGGGTTCTTGAAACGGGAAAAAAGTATGGTGGTCTTGCGCCACCAGCGTGTTCTTGCCCTCGTCAAAACGGCGCTTGGTCAGGCGCGGTGCATGGATCAATTCGAGTTCCAGCGTGGAGCGTGCGCGCGAGAAATTTTCGGCGCTGGTATGGGGAATCCAATCGTCGGGAATCGCGGTCAAGCCGCATTCGCGCCGGACTATTTCAAAAAGGGGACGCAGGCGTGGATGCAGGGCAAAATCGGTAAAGCGCGAATCGAACGCGCTTTTCGTAAATAATGCAGTAAGGCAATGCGTTTCATACCCACTCGTCTTGTGAACATTTGGGAAAATTCCCAGTTTTCGGTAGCCCAGATTCGCCGTCAATTTTTGCGGTGCCGAAGAAATCGTTCTGGTTGTGGCGTAGACGACTTCGACATGTGCGATGGCGCGCAATTGCGCATAGCCGAATTCCATCATCCGTTCCGTCAAATTCTGTCCGCGACAGTCATTGTCAATGACTGCGCCAAAGACTTTGGCAAGCCCAGTGAGCGTGTGCTGATAGACAACGGAACCAACAATGCGGTCATCGATGGACGCCACAATCCAGTAATAGTCATCCCGCCCGAGCGCAGCGCGCAGTCGCGCCGTCTCCGACATCATTGGATCACTGTAATCACCTTGGTAGACGCTCTGGTAGAGGTCGACGATCTGAGCGGCATCTCGTGGAATGGCTTTTCTTAAGGTAATATCTTTTTTCATAATATTATTTTTTTTGAAAGTGTATTATCTTAAAGGAATGGCGCCGTTTTATCGGCGTGCAAGTTAATCATGGCGCCGAATTCTATATAAGGCAATATTGAAAGTCAAGCAGGGAAATATAAAAGCCTGGTGACGACGAAGAAAATATGAGGCCGGTGCCAAACGATTAGTCTAGGTGGACAACGAGATCAAGCGGAAAATTGTCATCAATTTGTAACGCATATGCAATAACCATACTATTTTCCACGGATCTGGTTTTTCTTGAAACAGCGAGAGCGACGCGTCGCCTCGCTCTGGCAAACCATTTGATACCTTGCCAGTCGATAAACGCGGCGGTCTCGACATAATGTGACGCTTTCATGACCGACATGCAGCGCTTTGGGCGGCATGCTTTGGAGGCGAAGCGTTCACCTGACAAGGCTCCTGCCGGCGTCGTCGCCGTCGTGTCAATGTTTTACGTCGCGCAGGCGTCTTCGGCACGTCAAATAGATTTGCGAACGACCGTACTAAATTGTGCTGTTCTCGTATCGATCCACCCGGCGGCGGGGACGAGGGCTCCGTGCAAGCATGCGGCGACCTCGCGCACCTGTACCACCGTGGGGCCGGCGCGTCCCAGGACAGTGCTGCCGCATGGACGCTCTACCAGGCCTCTTGCGATGGAGGGTACAAACAGGCATGCCAGATGGTCCGCTAGCCTGGGTGGTGTTTGTGCGCCGCGCGTTCCCGTCAGAAAGGCACTGTCATCGCCGCGTGCGGTAGGGCGATCGCGCGTTCGTCGCGAGATCGCCCTTGTCGCCTTACGGTAAATTCCACTCACTTCCCGTATTGCGCCGCCGAATCAGGCCGGCGTCTTGCGCAGGAATTTTGTAATTGAAATTGTATTTGTTTCTCGCGTAGACGGACCATTCCCAAGGACAGCGGCCCTTGTTGCATGTCAGGCCCATATTGGTATAGTCCGATTTGCATTCCTTAAGGCAGGTATCGAAGGCTTGATCGTCGCCAGCGAGGCATTCAGACTGATAGCAGCCGGCATTGGCAACCCCGAACATGGCGCTCCCCGTGCAAGACGCCGCATGCTCGGCATCGACCGGCGAGCGCTGGGTTGGATGGGTGCTCATACCGTCCGGTCCCCAGGCCCAGCTCGCTGTCCGATCATCGTTGATCCAGGGCTCCTGATTGCCGTCAAGATCAACCAGATTGCGCCAGCTCTGCAAATAGTCGGCGGACGATGCCGGATTGCGGTAATCGCCAAATTGTGCGCACTCGGTCGGGCCCGGCGGACCAAAGGAATTGCTGTCGTGGTAGGAACCATGCGCGTATTTTCCTGAATAGACAACGGGGTGCGTGCCATTCATGGGGAAACCGCGCGGGCCGGAACAACGCCCGACGCCATCTGGGGTGCAGGGCGCGGCACGCGGGCCGGCAATCCGTGTGTAGTGGTCCCCATGCTGGTAGTAGCTGACAGCGGCAACTGCGCTGCGGTCCTCCGTCAGGATCACCGTGACGTGTTCCCAGTCGCCGTTATGGCTACCTTGTCCGGCAAAACAGGCGTGCTGGTAAGCGGAGAACCACCAGTAGTTGATGCGCGTCTGACGGCCGATCATCCTGACCTGGTAGTAGGTCGGAATGGCGCCGCTGGCAAGCGTTGCGCGATCGGTATTTTCAACACGGAAGGCGCCGGCCCTGTAATTTTTCATCGCCTCGTAGAATACTTGCGCCGACATCGGATAGCCGTTTGACGCCCTGTCATGGCGCAGTTCGGGGGCAAAACGCTGCACGTAATCGGGGGCAGGCGCGGCAAGTGGCACCACGCACACGACAGCATTGAGCGCGCGCGTGTCCTGCGGCCTCATGCCGCAACGATAACCGGATCCGTCCATCGCGCCACCGCCGCCAATGCGGGCAATATCCCACTGGCCGAGCTTGGTGCATAGCCCGCCTTGTTGGCTTCGGCTTCCTGATAGCCCAGCAAGGTCGTGTTGGCCGGACAGGACTGTCCTTGCACGACAGTCACGTTCAAGGCGAAGGAGTTGGTGGATAACATAAGGGACATTGCCGCAGTTGCAAGCGCGAAACGCAAGGACAACAGTTTGTGAAGGTGCATGGTCGCTTTCTAAGCTTCGGTGAAGCTGCTGCTTGTTCGACTAGCCCAGGACGGGCGGGCCGATCGTTGCGATTGCTTTTGGCCAGACCCGGGTGGGAATGGTTCCGCTCAACATCAAGGCCTGCCGCCAGATAGAAACCGGATTCCTAGGAAAGAAAAATTCCCTCCACCCGTGTTTACTAGACAACGCTAAACTTCACGCAAATCTTGAAAGTTGATTGAAGGCTAGTACATTCCCTAGTATAAATTTGCTTTATTGAAATGCGAAACTCACCGGCATGCACATGATCCACCGCCGTTTAGTAAATCTGCAAGATTCTGGTTGCATTTCGCTTCGTGCATGCCGCGCGCAACGCAATTGACGGTCTGCCAGGCCCGAGACAGTGTCGCGCTGGTTTCGCATCGAGCTTCAAGGTGGGTTCCGTTCCCGGTCGAGGCATCGAGTGGGATGGCAGACCCGCTTCGCCTTGCGGTGCGGGAGGCTGCGCCCGGTTGACGGACGCCTGACACTTGCTGCCGCTATAAAAGAAAGCCCGATACAGGGCACGATCAGGAGACCAACATGACTTCAAGAACCCATCACGCTTCCCGCCCGCGCTGCCGCGTCACGCCCATCGCCATGGCCGTCGGCCTCGCGTTGCTCTCGCTGTCGAGCGCCCACGCGCAAAACGCGCCGGCCGCCCAGCCTGCCCAGCCGCCCGCAGGGCAGCCGGCTGCGGCACCAACGCCGGTCGCGGCAACATCAGCCAAGCAGGCCGCCGGCGCCGCCCCGACCAGAGTCGTGGTCACCGGTTTTCGCTACGCGATCGAGAAAAGCCTCGACCAGAAGCGCGAAGCCAATTCGATCGTCGAGGTCGTGACTGCCGAAGACGTCGGTAAATTCCCGGACAAGAACGTGGCCGACGCCCTGCAGCGCGTGCCCGGTGTCGTCGTCACCCGCAGCGGCGGCGAAGGCAAGAACGTCAGCGTGCGCGGCCTGTCGTCCGACCTGACCCTGACCCAGCTCAATGGCAACTACGTCGCCACCGCCGAATCGAACGGCGATCCGTCGCGTTCGTTCAACTACATGCTGATGCCGTCGAATATGCTCTCCAGCGCCGAGTTGTACAAGACGTCCGAAGCGCGCTTCGACGAAGGCGGCATCGGCGGCACGGTGATCCTGCGCACGCGCCGTCCGCTGGACGTCAAGTCGGGCTCCGGCTTCGTCAACGCCGAGGGCACCTGGGCCGACACCACCAAAAAAACCGACCCCCAGTTCTCCGGCCAGTACGCCTGGCACGACGAGAGCAACCGCATCGGCATGTTGGTCGGCTACACCCAGCAAAAGCGTACCACGCGCACGATGGGCGCCAGCACCGAGAACTGGCAGTGGTATGCCGACAGCTACAAGACGCAGCCGCCGGTCGGCGCGGACAGCAAGCCATCGAACCTCAATTCGTTCTGGTGGGGCCAGTCGGGCTTCTACGACCAGTCGGGCAAGTACTACAGCAAATTCGCGATGCCGACCTCGGTCAACCTGGACGTGCGTACCACCGAGCGCGAGCGCAAGGGCGGGCAGCTGACCCTGCAGTTCAAGCCGCTGCGCAAGCTGAACATGACGGCCAACTACTTCCGCTTCGACCTGCAGCAAAATTCCCAGCTGAACCAGCTGAAGGTCCCGGAATGGAATATCGCCCGCTACGACGGTGACGGCAACTGGCCGGGCGGACGCCTGCTCGACGGCCTGAGCTTCGACCCGAGCGGCACCATCGTCACCGGCGCGCAGTACAGCGCGCATCCGGGCAAAAAGTATTACTGCAACAGCGCGCAGGCCGGCGCGGGCGGCCTGGCCAATACCGGCGGCTTCGGCCCCGACGACTGCACCGTCCCGACACCGCAGATCACCGGCGGCTACAGCCGCGAGCGCGCGCTCTCGCAGACCGCCGACCTCGACATAGAATGGAAGGGCACATCGATCGACGCCACCTTCAAGGGCGGCCGCACCTGGGCCAAGGGCGGTCCGGAACTGCAGTTCGGCATGCCGATCAAGCCGCGCATGCAAAATGCGGACAGCAGCTGGGTACTCGGCAACACCGCGACCTCGTGGGACGTGTCGGGCACGCCGTCCATGACCTTCGCGCCGCAACTGATGCAAAACCTGCGCAACGGCATCGGCGAGATCGACCTGGGCTCGACCTCGTCGTCGTGGACCCGCAACAGCACCAAGCAGAACTACGCCCAGGCCGACCTGACCTGGCATGCCGACAGCAACTGGCTCGACTCGGTCCAGTTCGGTGCCAAGTACCGTGACGGCGGCACCAGTCGCAGCACCGGCAACAACTACTGGGCCTGCAAGGGCTCGACGCCGGCCAGTACGACAACCGCTACCAGAACGGCTGCGATGCGACGGCCAACAAGTTCCGTCCCGAATTCCTGTACGGGGAGTCGCTGGGCAAGCTGACGGGCGGCCTCAAGGCCAGCGCCTTCCCGGCCATTAACTACCCGGCCTACATCTCGCACCTGAACCAGACCTATGGCCAGATGCAGACCCGTAACGAAGACAATTTCATCTACAACGTGAATGAAAAGATCATGTCGGCGTACCTGCAGGCGAACTTCAAGACCGATCGCCTGCGCGGCAACCTGGGCTTGCGCGTGGTGCGCACCCGGCAGCACGCCGATTCGACCGACAAGGTCGACTACTACAACGACTATTTCTTCGACGGTCCGGACGGCACCCCGGCACCTTGCCGCGCGGGTGGCCTGCCGGCCGCCGGTGCGCCCGCCGGTTCGGGCTGCACCAGCGGCTTCACGGTGGTGCCGGACAGCCAGACCAATCCGGCCACCGGCCACGTCTCGACCTATGTGGTCAGCTCGCTCGAACGCAAGTACACCGACGTGCTGCCGAGCCTGAACGTCGCCTACGACCTCACCGACACCCTGCTGCTGCGCGGCGCGGCCTCGAAGGTGGTGGCGCGTCCGAGCTACAACGACATCGGTGCGCCAGGCGCGCTGAACTACTACGGCCAGGAATACGTCAACGACCGCCGCCTGATCGGCGGGGGCGACCGCCAGGGCTGGTTCGGGGAGGGCAGCAACAAGGATCTCGAACCGTACCAGGCCACCCAGTACGACCTGGGCGTGGAGTGGTATTTCCACCGCGGCTCGGTGCTCGGCGCCGGCGTGTTCCGCAAGAACGTCCAGAACTTCGCGGTGCCTGTGGTGCGCGACGTCAACCTGAACATCGGCGGCGAATCGATCGCGGTGCAGAATTACGCCACCAGCGCCGGCGGACGCGACGCGGTATCGAAAGGCGTCGAGCTGTACGCCCAGCACACCTTCCGCAACGGCGTCGGCTTCCAGCTCAACTACACGTACAACAAGACCAACCAGGCCGCCATCACCCTGGCCGACGGCACCGAGATCGGTACCTCGCCGCTGGTGGGCAGCGCCAAGAACCAGGCCAACGCGACCCTGTTCTACTCGACCGACAAGCTGATGCTGCGTGCGTCGTACAACCGCCGCGGCCAGGTGGTCAACGGCCTGATGAATGGCTTGAACGTGTATGAAGAGCCGTTCAGCCAGGTCGACCTGAATGCGGCGTATAACGTCACGCCGGAACTGAGCCTGACCGCGTCGATCCTGAACGCGAGCGCGGAAGAATCGCGTTCCTACCTGGGCAGCGACACCAAGGCTCGCTTCTACGCCAACAGCTACGCCGGCCGCGTGGCGTACGTCGGCCTGAACTACAAGTTCTGAGTCCGCATCCACCCTCGCCGCGCCATCGGCGCGGCGAGGGTGGTTTTTGTTGCGGGACCGGTGTCGACCCTGCCGCGCGCCGCCCTCGATCCGGGTTCGCTGGCCGCCGCCGCGCGGGCGGCCGCCCCACTTCACAGGAGATCGTCCTCACATGAACAACACGCACACCATCGTATCGACCGTGGCCATGCTGCTGGCCGGCGCCGCTGCCGCCGGCGCGGCCGAACCGCGTTTCTCGACCTCGTTCGAAGCGGGCCAGCCCGCGCCCGCCACCCTGGGCGCCGAGGGCGTCAGGGTCGAACCCGGCGACGGCCCGGAGCGCCCCTATGCGGCCAAGCCGAAGGCCGGCTACAGCGGCGCGCGCGCGCTGCGCTACCGTGCCGCCGGCAAGGGCGGACGGCTGCAGCTGTTCCCGGTCGATATCGCGATCGGGCGCGATACCACCCTGTCGTGGAAGGTGCTGCCGGAGATCGTCGACGGCGACATCGACTCCTCCACCGGCGTGGCGCTGGACCTGGTGCTCGACGACGGCCGCCGCATCTCCAGCCTGGACCTGCGCGACAACCACGGCGTGCGCGTCGATGCGGCCGCGCAGGCGCAGTCGCGCACGCTGTATCCGCAGCAGTGGGCGCACAAGGCGGTGCGGCTGGGTCAACTGGCGGGGCGGCGCATCAGGGCGATCGAACTGGTGCTGCAGCCGACATCCGGAGCCGGCTCCAGCGGCTGGCTCGACGACATCGAGCTCACGCAGCAGGCGCGCAGCGCGGCAACGCGGCCGTCGGACCATGTCCTGACCACGCGCGGCACCCAGGCCAACGGCACTTTCTCGCGCGGTAACAACATCCCGGCCACGGCGACGCCGCACGGCTTCAACTTCTGGACCCCGGCCACCGATGCCGGCACCCTGAACTGGCTGTACCGCTGGAACGAGCAGAACGACGACGACAATCGCCCGCGTTTGCAGGCGCTTTCGCTGAGCCATCAGCCCAGCCCGTGGATGGGCGACCGCCAGAGCTTTCAGGTGATGCCGTCGAACGCCAGCGGCCAGCCCGATGCCGACCGCAAGCGCCGCGCGCTGTCGTTCTCGCACGAGAACGAAGTGGCGCGCGCCCACACCTACCGCGTCGACTTCGACAACGGCATCCGCGCCGAAATCGCGCCGAGCGAGCGCGCCGCGATCTTCCGTTTCCGTTTCCCGCAAGGGGGCGATGCCAACCTGCTGTTCGATAACGTCGACGAGCGCGGCGGCTTGACCTTCGACGCCGCCACCCAGACCCTGCGCGGCTATACCGATACGCGCAGCGCTCTGTCGAACGGCGCCGCGCGCATGTTCGTATTCGCGCGCTTCGACCAGCCCTGGCAAGGCAGCGGCGCGATCGCCACCGGCCGTCCCACCGGCTACATCAAGTTCAAGGCCGACAAGGGCGAAGTGCGCATGCGCATCGCCACCTCGCTCATCTCGATCGAGCAGGCCGAGCGCAACCTCGCGCTGGAAATCGGCGACGCCGCCTTCGACACCGTGCGCGAGCGCGCGCAAGCCGCCTGGGATGCGGAACTGGGCCGTGTCAAGGTCGAGGGCGCGAGCGACGACCAGCTCACCACCGTCTATTCCAATCTCTACCGCCTGTTCCTGTATCCGAACGTCGCCCACGAAAACGTCGGCACCGCGCAGCAGCCCGACTGGCGCCACGCCGACCAGAGCGGCTGGTCGACGGCCAACACCGGTGGCGACGCCGTGCGCACCTCGGCCCCCGTGGTGCCCGGCAAGGTCTATGTCAACAACGGCTTCTGGGACACCTTCCGCACCACCTGGCCGGCTTACACGCTGTTCGCGCCGACGCGCGCCGGCGAGATGGTCGACGGCTTTCTGCAGCAATACCGCGACGGCGGCTGGGTGGCGCGCTGGTCCTCGCCGGGCTATGCCGACCTGATGGTCGGCACCAGTTCCGACGTGGCCTTCGCCGACGCCTGGCTCAAGGGCGTGCGCGGCTTCAATGCGCACCAGGCCTACGAGGCGGCGCTCAAGAACGCCACCGTGGTGCCGCCCGTGTCGAACGTCGGGCGCAAGGGCCTGGGACGCTCGATGTACCGCGGCTACGCCGACGCCAGCGTCCACGAAGGCATGTCGTGGACGCTGGAAGGCGCGCTCAACGACTTCGGCGTGGCGCAGATGGCCACCGCCCTGGCCTCCTCCGAGGGCGACAGCGCGCGTGGCCGCCGCTACCGCGAGGAGGCCGCCTATTTCAAGGCGCGCGCTGCTGACTACGCGCACCTGTTCGATCCGGCCACCGGCTTTTTCCGCGGCCGCGACGCCAAGGGGCAATGGCGCGAGGCGGCCGGCACCTTCGATGCGCGCCGCTGGGGCGGCGACTATACCGAAGCGAATGCCTGGAATTTCGCCTTCAGCGTGCCGCACGACGCCGAAGGACTGGCGGGCCTGATGGGTGGCCGCGCCGGGCTGGCCAGGCGCCTCGACACCTTCTTCGCCACCCCCGAAGCGGCCGATGCCAAATTCTCCGGCAGCTACGGCCAGGTGATCCACGAGATGACCGAAGCGCGCGACGTGCGCATGGGGATGTACGCCCACAGCAACCAGCCATCGCATCACATCCCGTGGATGTATGTCGCCGCCGGCCAGCCCTGGAAGACGCAGAAGATCACCCGCGACATCGTGGCCCGCCTGTACCTGGGCAGCGAGATCGGCCAGGGTTATGCCGGCGACGAGGATAATGGCGAGATGTCGGCCTGGTACACCTTCGCGATGATGGGACTGTATCCGCTGCGGATGGGGTCTCCCGAATACGTGATCGGTTCGCCAGCCTTTGCCCGCACCGATGTGCGTCTCGAAAATGGCCGCCTGCTATCGGTGATCGCGCACGGTAACAGCCCGGAGAACGTCTACGTGCAGTCGCTCAAGGTCAACGGCGCGCCCTGGAACAAAGCGTGGATCCGGCACGCCGACATTGCCGCCGGCGCCACCCTGGAATTCACGATGGGCAGCAAGCCGTCGGCGTGGGGCAGCGATGCCGGCGCCTTGCCCGCATCGATGACCAGCGCCGGACAACGCCCCGCGGGCCTGCGTGACCGCTCGCAAGACGCAGCCGTCACCGTCGACGGCAAGCGCGCCCCCGGGCCGCTGGTCGACGACGATGCGGCCACCACCGTGGCGCTGCCGGCCGGCGCGAACGTCGGCCTCACTTTGCCCAATGCCGCCACCATCGTTCATTACACCGTCACCGGCGGCAAGGCGCCGGCGGGCACGCTGTCATGGACGCTGGAAGGGCGCGACGGCAGCGGCGCCTGGGTCGTGCTCGACACGCGCGAGAACGAGCCGTTTGCGTGGGAGCGGCAGCTGCGCCCGTTCGGCGTCGCCAGGCCGGGCGCCTACCGGCAATACCGGCTGCGCTTTGCGCAAGGCACACCGTTCGAGCTGGCGGAACTGGAATTGCTCGAAGCGAGGTAAAGGTCCGTGCATGCGGCGTTGGCTACAACGCGCTAAACACACCCGCATAACCCTGCCAGTCGAGACGAGCGTGCGCGCAAGCGGCTACGACGACTGGCGTACACCCACCACCACATCACCATGACTATTTTTCCGAACTTTCGCAGCCCGGACGTGCTGCTCGACCATGCGCGCCACACGATGCGCTTCTACCACCTCCTGCGCGAGGCGCACCGCGCCCCCGATGGCAGCGGCTATGCGTGGATGCTCGATGGCGGCAAGGTGGAAGACGGCACCCAGCACGCCTACGGCCAGGCCTTCGTGCTGCTGGCGTATTCGCATGCCACGATGGCCGGCGTGGACGAGGCGCGCGCCTGGATCGGCGAGACCTTCGACCTGATGGAAGCACGTTTCTGGGACGCCGCGGCCGGCCTGTACGCCGATGAGGCGAGCCAGGAGTGGAGCGTGCCGTCCACCTACCGCGGCCAGAACGCCAACATGCACGCGGTCGAGGCGCTGCTGGCCGCGTTTTCCGCGACCGGCGAGCGGCGCTACCTGGAGCGTGCCTGCCTGGTTGCCTGCAACATCACCGGGCGCCAGAGCGCACGCTGCGGCGGCTTGATCCGGGAACATGATGACGCCGACTGGCAGCCCGACTGGTCCTTCAATATCGACGATCCGGAGAACCTGTTCCGCCCCTGGGGCTACCAGCCCGGCCACTTCACCGAGTGGGCCAAGCTGCTGGTGCAGCTCGAAGCGCGTGCCAAGGGTGTCCTGAGCGAGGACCTCGATTGGCTGGTGCCGAGCGCCGAGCGCCTGTTCAAGGTGGCGCTGGAAAAGGGCTGGGATATGCGCAACGGCGGCCTGTGCTACTCGCTGGCGCCGGACCTGACGGTGTGTGACGCGCACAAGTATTTCTGGGTGCAGGCCGAGAGCGCGGCGGCGGCGGCCATGCTGGCCGCGCGCACCGGCAACGCGCAATACTGGGTCTGGTACGGGCGCTTGTGGGCCTACAGCTGGAGCCATTTCATCGACCATGAACACGGCGCCTGGTACCGCATCCTGGACCGCGAGAACCGCAAGCTCAGCGACGAGAAAAGCCCGGCCGGCAAGGTCGATTACCACACCATGGGCGCCGTCTACGACACCGTGGCCGTGCTCAAGGGCGGCGAGCATGGTTGACGCTCCCTTCATGCTGTGCGCCGGCGAGGCGCTCACCGACATGATCCACCAGGGCGGCGAGCAAGCGGTCAGCCGGGTCGGCGGCGCGACCTGGAACGTGGCACGCGCTTTTGCCGTGCTGGGCGAGCCGACCCGCCCGTTGCAGGCGCACCTGGATGCGGCCCTGGCGGCCGGTTCCGCCGCATGCCTGCAGGCTGGCGCCACCCCGCCGCCGCCCGCCGCCATGCCTCAATTGTTCGAACTGCTTGAAGGAGAAGTATCGTGATGCGACATCCCCGTTTTACCTCGCTGCGGCCGGTCCGGCGTCTCGCGCTGCTGGCGTGCATGCCGCTGGCCATGCACTACCCCGCGGCCGCCGCCGGCGATACCACGCCGGTCAACACCTTCATCGGCACCCAGGACGAAGGCAACACCTTCCCCGGCGCCTCGGCCCCGTTCGGCATGATCCAGGTCGGCCCGATCGCCGGGCACTATACCGGTTACCGCTACAGCGACAAGCTCATTCGCGGCTTCGGCCATTCATTCCTGTCGGGCGCCGGCTGCTGGGAGCAGGGCGGGCAGCTGTCGGTGCTGCCGGTCACCGGCACCATCGGCCCTGGCGGCGACTTCGACACCGCCCACAAGGACACGTTCGACCACAAGCGTTACGCCGCCGGGTACACCCATGCCGACGAAGTCGGCCAGGCCGGCTACTACAAGGTCAAGCTCACCAGCTATGGCGGCATCACGGCCGAGGCCACCGCGCTGACCCGCGCCGCCGCCGAACGCTACACCTATGCGAGCGGCACCACGACCGGCCACGTGCTGCTCAACGTGGCCCAGGCCAACGAACGCCATTCCGTCATCGGCAGTGAGGTCAGGGTGGTCGACGATCGTAGCGTCGAAGGCAAGATCGTCACCAAGAGCTTCTGTGGCGGGGCCAAGTACACCACGTGGTTCCGCATGGTGTTCGACCAGCCGATCAAGGCCAGGGGCGTGTGGGACGATCGCGGCGGCTGGCCGGGCGCCAGTGGCCCCAGCCAGCAGGGCGAGGCCAAGCCGCATGGTGTCTGGCTGACGTTCGACCTCAAGAACGGGCAGGCCGTCACTGCGGTCAGCGCGATCTCGCACGTGGACGCGCAAGGCGCGCGCATCAACCTGAACGCCGAAGGCATGGCGGACGGGCGCCTGATGACGTTCGACGCGATGAAGACCAAGGCGCAGGCCAACTGGCAGCGCGAATTGAAGAGCATGCGCATTGAGGGCGGCAGCACCGACGACCGCACCGTGTTCTATACCGCGCTGTACCACGCGCTGCTGCAACCGCTGACCGGCAACGACGCCGACGGCCGCTACCGCGGCTACGACGACGCGATCCACACTGCCAAGGACTGGACCTACTACGAGTTCTTCTCGCTGTGGGACACCTACCGCGCGCAGAACCAGCTGCTTGCGCTGCTGCGTCCGGAGCGCGCCAGCGATATCGCGACGTCGGTCCTGAAAATCCGCGAGCACGGCGGCTGGCTGCCGCGCTGGGGCTATGCAAACTTCGAAACCAACATCATGACGGGCGACCCGGTCACCCCGTTCCTGGTCGACCTGTGGCGCTTCGGCGCGCTCAAGGGCCGCGAAGCCGAAGCCTACGCCGCGCTGCGCGAGAACGCCTTCGGCATCCCGGCGCACGGGATTCGCCCGCAAGGCCGTTCGGGCAACCCGAATTACCTGAAACAAGGCTTCGTGCAATACGACCGCAGCTTCGTCTCGAAAGGCATGGACACCGACCCGCACCACGGCGCCTCGGTGACCCTCGAGTACGCGCTGGCCGATGGCGCGCTGGCCGAGATGGCCAAGGCGCTCGGCCATGCGGACGACGCCCAGGTGCTGTCGCAGCGCGCCCTCAACTGGCGCAAGATCTGGGACGCCGATGCGGTGGACCAAGCGAGCGGCCAGCGCGGCTTCCCGCGTCCACGCCTGGGCGACGGCAGCTGGTTCGCCGACGTCGGCAGCGGGTTCGATCCGCGCGGCGACCACGGCTTCCACGAAGGCACGGCCTGGCAGTACCAGTGGCTGGCGCAGCAGGACGTGCCAGGCCTGGCGGCGGCGATGGGCGGGGCCCCGCAAGCCCTGGGCCGCCTCGACCAGTTCTTCGACTACGAGGCGGTGCGGGCCGACCCGAACGCGGTGCGCAAGTCGTGGGTGGTGGGGCCGTACAGCTACTATGCCCAGTTCCGCTACAACCCGAACAACGAGCCCGACCTGCATGCCCCATGGATGTACACCTTGATGGGCCAGCCGTGGAAGACCACCACCGTGCTGCGCGGCGCGGAAACGCTGTTTACCAATGGCCCGGGCGGCGTGACCGGCAACGACGACTTGGGCACCATGTCGGCCTGGTACCTGTTCAGCGCCCTGGGCATCTATCCGGACATGCCGGGCAGCGGCCGCTTCCTGCTGCACGCGCCGCGTTTCGCCCATGCCGAGATCGACCTGCCGCAAGGCCGCACCCTGCGCATCGAGGCGCCAGGCGCCAAGCCGGGTCAGAGCCGCTTCGTCAAGTCGGTGCGCTACGGTGAGCGCGCGGTGGAGCGCGTGTGGCTCGACTGGGAACAACTGCAGTCGGGCGGCGCCCTGAAGTACCAGCTTGCGCCGCAGCCGGACACCAAGGGCTGGGGCACGCGTGCGCGCGACCTGCCGCGTCCACCGGCCGGCATCGCGCCATAAGCGGCCGCAGCGCGGCACCAAGGCTCCCTGTGACGTAAGCAGGCGGCGGCACGGGCGCCAGCACGGGCCGTCGCCGCCCTGTTCTTGACGGGGACCTGGCCGCGCCGCCTGCCGCGGATTCACCAACTTGACGTTCCATCATGCTGATATTGCCGTTCGTCGCCTTGCGCGGACCGCATCGGTCCGGTCGATTAAGCTGCTTACGTCCGATTACATCCGAGTCTTCGCCAATAATTTTCCATCAAAAGAACGACAATAACCGATATGGAACCTGACAACATCGAGTCAGTTGGGCAAGCTGCTGCCCGGCATATTGTTCACAGCGCTATTCGCCTCCTCCGCCGCCGCGTTGGCGCAAACGACGCCGACCGATGGCGAGGCCTTGCGCGCCGAATTGGGCAATCAGCATTCCTGTGCAGCCCCCAACTCACATATTCGACCCTATAACGGCCCAAAAACGAGAACCAAGCCTCATTAGAGACAAAATAGTCATACAGCCGAACGTAGGCCCTGTTCGTGTCTTTGATAGTCGGCTTCTTGAAACCCAGGACATTGTTATGACACTGTTCGATGGGCACGGTAGAGGCGCCGAGCTCGCGTCGGCAAAGGGGACGGCCTTTGGCCTGCTCAACGCAGTAACGGAGTTTGTCGACCATGAGCGGCGCGCACGTAGTAACGATCATCGTTTGGAATCTGCGTGGTTCGGACAGGGGGCCGCATGTAACCGTTCACGTCCCGGACGGAATCGGCGGCAGCGAGGGTGTGGCGACGCCCTTTCTGGCGGCGGCGATCACAGTGGCGATGTAGACCCAGGAGGAAACGGCCCGCTTGCGGCAAGTCTCGATG
>NZ_WHJF01000110.1:0-22542 GCF_011682185.1 Massilia genomosp. 1 | reverse complement strand
GGACCGATTTCAAGAAACGAACAACTCTGGCACGTGCTCGCTCAGGCTAAACAGTTACCGTTTTTGCACGTCTTTTAAGAAAAATTTTCAGGTTTCTGATATCCCTTCATAGGGGCTGAACAGTTACCACTAAAATTGCATTGGAACGATCAATTTTGAATAAAGCTCAAAATTGGATCAGGATTGATGTTTTACTCAATGCCGGTTCTTTACCGGGCGCACCGTTGCTCTGCTATGGCTGGGTTTCATCGGGCCAGATACGCGACGATGGCGAGCACCACCCACTTACGTAATCGAGCACGTCCAGGATTCTGTCCTCCAGGATCTCGGCTTCCCCGGTCGTGCTTTTTGCGACCTCCACACGCAGCGCTTCCAGCAGTACTGTCACGTCGTCGGCGCATACTCCTGCGTTCCTGTACGCGCACAACAGAAGCCGCTCCTGTTCCCAGCCGTGGTTTTGCATGATGGCGGCGATCAGTTGGCGATCAAGTTCTTCGATAACGGTTTTCATGCCCTGATTTTATAATCGATTTGAGATCGAGGCAGCGCGTGGACGACGTGATTTTCAGGCGTGAATGACAACTCGCCGGCTTTCTGTTCATGCCAGCATCGGCCGACAACGACAAACGCCGTCACGAGGACGGCGTTCGTCTTACACAAGCTGCTTGCTGTTTAGTCGTACGTCGCGCTGATGGTCACGCCGCTAAAACTCGGCTTGGCCTTGAGCATGATGTAGTACCACTGGCCGCTGACCGGCGCAGCGATGTTGACGCTCTCGCTGTTACCGCTGGTGACCGATGCGGAATCGTACCAGGTGGTCGACGGATAGCGTCCGCGTGACACGTACATATCCGCATTGCCGCTGCCGCCGCTGGTAAACAAGCGCAGGTTCTTGGCGCCGGCAGGCAACAGGATGTGCGCATAGCTTTCGCTCGACGAGGTAAAGCCGGTAATCGAGCAGTTCTTGCCCAGGTAGCTGCCCTGGTTGCACGCCGGCAGATTTACTTGCGGCAGCGGCGGTTCGCCGGCGGTGGTGGCGGTCTTCACCCACGCGGCAAACTCGGTGTCGTAACGGGTGCCGATATAGCCCATGTAGTTCTGGTAACCGTCGTAATCGCCGACCCGGAACTTGCCCAGTACCGCATCGACATCGCTGCGGTGCTTCTCCACCATGAAACGGGTCGCCATATACCCCCAGCGATAGGCACGGTCGGTATAGTCGCCCATCGAGTAGGTGTTGCCGAAGATCTCGCTCAGTTTGTAGGTGCCGGTGCGCGCCTTGTCGATCGATTGCTGGTTATTGTTGCGCAGCGACAGATACTCGCCGATGCCTTCGATCCACCACACGCTCGGCTTGGACACGGCCGCGCCGAAGTCGCCGAACATATTGAAGCGCCCATCGAGGTAGTGTACGTATTCATGCTCCAGGTTCCAGACCGAAAACGCCGGACGCAGCCACGATGCTTCATGCGCGATAAAACGCGCCTGGTTGGTGGCCGACTCGGGATTGCCTTCCAGGTACATGCCGCCGTTATTGGTGTCGATATCGTAGATAACCGAGGCGTACTTGCCGTAATTGGCGTAATCGTCAAATACCACCAGCTCCAGCGAGGTGTTCTTGTCGTTGGCGACCGGCACGCGCTTGGTGAGCAGCATGTCGTGGAAGTAGCCTTCTTCTTTTTGCAGGATGGCGCAGGATGACTGCAGTTGGGCCAAGGTCATTTCTTGCGCGCGGATGCGCAGGGTCGGGCTGCAGGTATGGCTGACCTTGAGCACGGTATCGGCCAGCTTTTGCTCGTAGCCGCAGGTGCCATACACCGCGCAATTGGCATTGTCATAATATTTGACGGCCGAGGCCGCCGCCAGCCACAGGGCGCTGTCGGCGCCGGTCATGCTGCTGCTGGCCAGGGTGGCTTGCACCATCGGCTTGACCGTGGCTTTTTGCGCCGCGTGCTGCATGAAGCGGAACGCTTCATTGGCGGTGTCGTTGAGCATGTAGGCGGTCGGCGTGCCCAGCAGGGCAGACTTGTTTTGCACCACGAAGTTGTTCAATGCTACCGGATAGCTGGTGTCGCTTTGCAGCAAGGGCAAGGCGTCCGGCCGCGAATGGGCGTAGAACAGCACCGTCAGCGCCGAGGTCAGTCCGCCGGCGGCGTCGCTTTGCTTGATCGCATCGACCGCGTTCGGCGTGCTCGGCGAGTTGGTGAAGCGCACCACCAGCTTTTTCATCGATGGCAGGAAATACGCCTCGTCATGCGTATTGGTGATCAGTTTGATGACCTCGGCCGCCGTGCTGCCGGCCAGCGGATTGGTCTTGTACAGTACGCTGCCCTCGACCAGGTTCTTGATCGGCGCGCGCAGCGATGCCGTATACGCGGCCGGTGGGGTGGCAATCGTGCCGCTGCCGCCCAGGTAGTAACCGGCGCGCAAATACAGCGCCAGGTTGACCAGCGCGCGGTTGCTGGCGTTGTAAGCGCTCGCTTCTTGTGCGAAACGGGCCGCGACCGCATTCATGTTGGCGCTCGAATAGGCCTTGACGGCCTGCGCGGCGGTCAGCGAAAACAGCGGATAGGTACATTCGAAATCGGGCATGGCTACCAGGTAATCGGCCAGCGCGGCGCCGTTGTAGCTGGTCAGCGTATCCATGTTCTTGCACTCGGGCGTGGCCGCCATCAGGCTCATGCGGCCGGTCTCGGGCTGGTTCTGCATCAGGTCCACGCGCGGCTTGGTGGTGGGCGCCACATTGAAGCGCTGTTGCTCGACCGTCGGCGGCAGGCTTTGGCGCGCGTGCGGCATCGGCGCTTGTTTCAGGCGTTCGTGGGTGTGACCCGCATCGCCCTGTTTTGCATAGCTGACGCCGCTGAAACAGGCGCTGACCAGCCCGGCTAAAAGAATAATTTTGTGTTGTGTAAACATTGTCTCGCTCCTTTTAATTGTCATGATCGATCTGGTGCGCGCCGGCCAGGATGTGGTCCGGCGCTTTGCTCATGGGACGGAAAAGGGTCAATTCCGCCCTGCAGCAAGCCATCAGGCGTGCCGATACTATCCCTAATGCATACGGGGAAATACCTGATCGGGCGTGCAAAGATGCAATTTGTTCAATTTCTCCGGCGGGCCTGATAAATACGGCACAGTATGGTGCAAAGCAATGACGAAAAAGCCACACATCCGGGCAGCGGATGTGTGGCTTGAGCAAGGATCTGACTTGTTGAGGTGTTACTTGGTGACGGTCAGCTTGTACTTGCCGGCGCCGCTATAGGACGAGACGATGATGCGGTAGTAGCCGGCCGCGGCCGGGTAGCTGATCTTTTCCTGGGAGGCGTCGCCGGTCGACTCGGCCGTCATGACCCACACATTGTTTTCCCACTTCTCGACGCGCAGGTCGAAGTCGGTGCCGGCCGGGCCGCTCAGGACGGCGGCCAGGGTGCCGCCCTTGTACTCGAACCATGGCGATGGATGGATCGCCTCACCCTTTTCGGCCAAGGTGCCGTTGTAGACGTTCCCGGTCGAGGTCGGCGTGGTCGCGCCCACGTCGAAGGTTACCGTATTGCCTGGCGCGCTGATGTTGGCGATCGCCAGGCCCGACGCATAGCCGTTCCACCACAGCGAATTGGTGCCCTTGCTCTTGAGCGCGTTCGGCACGCTGGCGTTGAAGGCGCGCGTGGCCACGCCGTCGTACAGGTCGCCGCCGTCGCCCTGGTTCAGATTGTTTTCCGGATCGCGCTTGCCGTCCGCGTGTTCCATCTGGATGTAGGGATGCCACTCGTCGTCGTTGGTGCCGGCCGGGTCGATGTGGAACACGGCCAGGCCCTGGTCGGGCTGATACAGGTTTTGCTCGCTCTTGTGGATCGCTTCCACGTAAAACGCTTCGGCCGCGTTGGCCGGATTGCTCCAGCGGTACAGCGAGTGCCCGCTTGCCGCCATCGACAGGCGCCCGCTCGGCGCGCTGCGGTTGATCGCCGGATTGAGTTCGATGGCCGTGTCCCATCCCGCCAGGTAGCGCAGGAAACCGGCCGGCCGGGTCGGCCGGAACTGGCTTTCGTAGCCCACGCCGCCAAAGCCCATCACGCAGAAATTGGCCACCGAGCCTTGCGAGCTGCCGTCGTAGTCGTACAGGTCGGGCCAGCCCATGATCAGGTGGCCCGATTCATGCACGAAGGTGCCGATCGCCAGTTGCTTGCCCATGTCGCTGATCTGGTAGCTGCCGCTGCAGGCGCCGTTGCTGCAGAACTGCTCGCCCAGCCAGCCCATGTGCGGCCACAGGCCTTTCGACCACGGGCTGTCCGCTTCGCCCGCGTAGAAGAAGTTCAAGCCCAGGATATGGCCGCTGCTGTCGCGGCTGAGCGTGGAAAAATCGAAGCCTTCGCTGCTCTTGACCCAGTTCAGCGCTTCCATGATCAGTTCCTGCGAGCGCGTTCCGCTGTCCAGGCTGGCGTCGGCGTAGTAGCTCTTGGGGCGCTTGGCGCGGTAGTAGCGGGTGACCGTGTTGCTGTAGTCGAGCTTGTTGCCGGACACGGCCAGGAAGTAGCCGCGCACCGATTGCGCATTGCCGAAGCCGGTGTAGTTGGCGTCGTTCAGGAACGATTCGACTTGCGGCTTGGTGATCGTGCCCGGTGCGTCGGAAAAATCGATGATCACGGTCAGGCCGCGCATCTTGCCGGTCACGGCGGCGCTGGCGGCCGCGCTCGGGACCATCATGGCGGAGGTGGTTTTCTGCGCCAGTTCCAGGGTGCGTCCGTGCATTTTCTGATAGCGCTGCCGGGCCAGGCGCGCCTTGGCGGCCGTGGACAGGCCCGGCTCGCGCTGGTCCTGGGCGGTGCTGAAGGTGCGCAGCTTGGCATTCGTGGCCAGCACGCCGCTCGAGACCAGTTGGTCGCCCGTGGCGTTCACATGTGCGTAGCAAAAACCGCGTTTGGCATGATCATAAATGATCAGCGAACCATCTTCGGTGCGCTGTTCGGCGTAGTAATCGTTGCCGTCGAGGCGAACTTTCAACACTTCGCCGCCCGGCTGGCGAAATTCATAGCTGTGACCCTTGTACGGAATGGCGGCATGGGATGTTAACGCCGCCAGTGACAGCACCATGCCGGCTGCTGCCGTGAGACTTGCACGCATCAAACTCATTACTTCTCCAAAGTTATAAAAAATGCAAGTATGCATGGGCAAAAAGTGCTCGTCTTGGCATATTTCGGCGCATCTTCGTCGAAATCAGCATAAAAATCGTCTATACAAGTCCTGCGAACTACTTCCGAAATCAATGATCTTTCCGTCGGGACAGCTTATATTTTTACTTTGACCGGCTTTCTTCTTGTGCATTATGATTATTAAATACACACTATCGACTTGAACCACGATCAGGGCCGTTGTCGCCATGTTGAACCGCCTGCTAAAGAAAGCATCACCACCGCCTGCCGCTGTCCCTTCGTACACGAAGCGGCGTTTTTTCGGCACTGAGCAAAAAGCGTTTTACGGCCGCCTGCGCCGCGCACTGCCCAAGTGCTATATTTTCCCCGACGTCGCGCTGAGCAAACTGATGATCCCGAGTAATCCGGATCCGAAGATCAAACGCACTCACCAGGACCACTTGTCCGGGCGAAAAGTCGATTACGCCGTCTTCGATGCCCGTTTGCACCTGCTGTTCGTGATCGAGCTGACCGTGCCGCCGGCGCCGGGCGCCCATCCGGACACCATTCCTATCGCGGCCCTGATGACCAGCGCCGGCATTCGCCGCTTCAGCTGGCCCAAGGACAACCTGCCGTCGACCGAACAGACCTTGCGCGCGCTGGCCGATTATTCGGCCGAGAACATGGCCAGGGAAGAGGGCGATGCCGACGAGCCGTCGTCGCAACCGGGCCAGCCCGAGCACATCGATACGATTCCCGTGGTCGACAGCATCATTCAGCCGCGCGGAGCCAGCACGCTGACGCTCGAAGCGCTGGCCGGCATGGCGCCGCAGGGCGCCTTGAAAACATCCTATCCGCACGTGTGGGAACGCATCTGCCTGTTCTGCACCGAACCGCGCCACCTGCACCAGTACCTGCATTCGCTGTCGATGCAGGACCGTGGCGTCAAGCGCGCCGGGTTTTCGGAAGAAGCGCTCAACGAAATCGCCCGCATCCAGGTCGCCAACGTCGGTTACCTGCAAACCCAGACGGCGCCGGAACGGGCCAGCTGGAACGACGTCTTCACCGACCGCTGAGGCCTGCGCCATAGTCCGCCGCGCAGCCCGTGGCGGCTTGTCGCGCCTATTGACCGTTTGATATCGTCAATCCGCCGTTCGTCGCAGCGGCGGCCGCGGCCATGCGCGCCGCACCTATAGTCTGGCCTGAAGTTGCCCATCAACCAAACTACAGGAACCAGCATGTTCAAACTGTCCGCCCTCTGCGTTGCCACCCTGCTTGCGCTGCACGCACCGGCCGCTTTTGCCCAGGACGCCATCCGTCCCGCCGCCGGGCAAGCCCTGGCCGAGCGCATCGACGCCGCCATCGCCCCCTACTACAAAGCCGATGCACCGGGCGCGACCGTCATCGTCACGCAAGACGGCAAGACCGTGCTGCGCAAGGCCTACGGCATGGCCGACGTGTCCAAGAGTACGCCCATGACGCCCGACATGGCCATGCGGCTCGGTTCCATCACCAAGCAGTTCACCGCCGTTGGCATCCTGATGCTGGTCGATGAAGGCAAGCTGGCGCTCGATGACGACATCACCAAATTCCTGCCGGACTATCCCATGCGCGGCAAGCGCATCACCGTTGAGCATTTGCTGACCCACACCTCGGGCATCGTGAGCTTCACCAGCAAGCTCACCTTCTACCTCACTGAGGGGCGCGACAAAACGGTGGCCGAGATGATCGACACCTTCAAGAACGACCCGCTCGAGTTCGAGCCGGGCACACGCTGGGCCTATAACAATTCCGGCTACTTCCTGCTCGGCGCGGTGATCGAAAAGGTGTCCGGCCAGACCTACGCCAAATTCATGGAAGAGCGTATCTTCACGCCGCTCGAGATGCGCCACACCGCCTACGAAGGCCACGAACGCAGCGCCGGCCCGCGTGCGGCGGGCCACACCAAGGGCTTGTTCGGGCGCGTCACCGCGGCCAAGTCGATCAGCATGACGCAGCCGTATGCGGCCGGCGCGCTGGTCTCGACCGTGGACGACCTGGCGCGCTGGGATGCGGCCATTACCGCCGGCAAGCTGCTCAAGCCGGCCACCTGGCAAAAGGCCCACACCAGCGCGGTGCTGGCCGACGGCAAGCCGACCAACTATGGCTACGGCTGGCAGGTCGGCACCTTGCGCGGCGTGCCGATGCTGGCGCATGACGGCGGCATCGACGGCTTTTCCACCTCCGCCTTGCGGCTGCCGCAGCAAAAAGTGTATGTCGCGGTGTTGAGCAACACCGACGCACCCAAGATCCAGCCCGACATGGTGGCCAGCAAGGCGGCCGCGATTGCCATCGGCAATCCCTTCCCCGACTTCAAGGCCGTGAAAGTCGACAACGCGCTGCTCGACGCCTATGCCGGCACCTACCGCATCGACGCCACTGCCATCCGCAGCTTCAAGCGCGACGACGGCAAGCTGCTCATGCAGCGCACCAACCGCGATCCGGTCACCCTGACGCCGTACGCAAACGACAGCTTCTTCATGCCCGCTTCGCTGACCACCTTCGTGTTCGCGCGCAACGCCAAGGGCGAGGTCAGCCAGGTGATTGTCCACAGCCAGGGTTCGGACATGATCAACCAGCGGGTCAACGCGCCCTCCGCGATGCCCTAACGGGACGCCCTACGGGACGCCCTAACGGGACGCCCTACGGGACGCCCTAACGGGACGCCCTAACATACGCGGCGGGGAGTTGGTAAATCTGCTACGCTCGCCAGACACACAACCTGGCGAGACCCATGAGATCCATTCCCACTATCCTGAAAGACAGCAAGACGATCGCCGTGGTCGGCTTGTCGAACCGGCCCGAGCGCGCCAGCCACGCCGTGGCCGCTTACCTGCAACAACACGGCTACCGCATTCTCGGCGTTAATCCGGCGTATGCCGGCCAGCAGATCCTGGGCGTGCCGGTCTACGCCAGCCTGGCGCAGGCCGCCGCCGCCCTGGAAGACGGCGCCCGCATCGACGTCGTCGACTGCTTCCGCACGCCGGACGCCATGCTCGCGCTGGCGCGCGAAGCGGTCGACATCGGCGCGCGCTGCCTGTGGATGCAACTCGGCGTGGTCAAGCAGGAAGCGGCCGACCTGGCCGTCGCCGCCGGCCTCGACGTGGTGATGGACCGCTGCATGAAAATTGAGCATGCGCACAGCGGCGGCGCAGCGTGAAGGCGCGCACCCGTTTCCGGGCCCGGCCCGGCCTCAAGCTGCGCGAGGAAGACGCCGGCGCCACCCCGCTGCGCGACGATGGCGGCAAGCATCCCAAGTCGAAAGAGCAGATCAAGGCGCACGAGCGCGGACTGACCGATGAGCTGACCGCGAAGATTGCGCTGCATCAGCAGATGCTGTTCTCGCAACGCCAGCAAAAAGTCCTGCTGGTGCTGCAAGGGATGGATACCTCGGGCAAGGATGGCACGGTGCGCGCGCTGTTCAGCCGCATCAACCCGATGGGCCTGCGCGCCGCCCAGTTCAAGGCGCCCAGCCTGGACGAAGCGGCGCATGACTTTTTGTGGCGCATCCACCCGCACGTGCCGGGCGCGGGCGAGATCGCCATTTTCAATCGCAGCCATTATGAAGACGTGCTCGTCCCGCGCGTGCTGAAGCTGATCGACGCAAAGGAATGCAAGCGCCGCTACGCGCATATTGCCGACTTCGAACGCATGCTGGCCGAGACCGGCACGGTGATCGTCAAGGTGTTCCTGCATATCTCGAAGGAGGAGCAGCGCGCGCGCCTGCAGGCGCGCCTGGATGACCCCGAAAAGCAATGGAAGTTCGACGAGAACGACCTGGTCCAGCGCAAACGCTGGGATGACTATCAGGATGCCTACGAACGGGCGATCGCCGCCACCGACGCCGAGCACGCGCCGTGGTACGTGATTCCGGCCGATTCCAAGACGCACCGCAACCTGCTCATCGCCAGCCTGCTGCTGGAAGTCATGGAAGACCTGGCACTGCGCTTCCCCGACACCGACCCGCGCCTGTCGAAGCTGAAGGTCGAGTAGCGCTCAGGCTGCCCGCGCTTGCGCCTGGGGCAGGCTCGGCGGCTGGGCCCGCAGCTGCAGCGCGGCCGCCTCGGACGCGCCGCCGTCGAGCAAGCCGATCAACCCGGCGAGCATCGCGCGGTCGGTCGGCACGTCGGCCGTGTTCAGCGCCAGGTCGCGCGCGATGTCGCGCAAGCGCCAGGTGATTTCGCGCGTGGCCACCGCCTTTTCGAACTGCAGGGTGCCGTCGTCGTGCTCGTGCAAGCCATGATTGTTTTTCAGATATGCATCAAGCCCGGTGCTGATGAAGGCGCGCTCGATGTTCCTGATGCGCGCCAGCGTCCGCTGGATCAGGGCCCATACGCGCGGCGAGCGCTCGATATCGTCACGCAGCATCTGTTGGCCGCTCTCCAGCGAATCGGCAATGCGCCACCACAGCCGCGTAATGGCGACGTCATCGTTCTCGTCGGGCCGGGGCAGGGCGATCGGGCGGTTGGCCGGCTGGGCGCGCAAGGCGCCCGAAATGGCCGACAAAAAATGGTGCGGATGCTCGCCCGGGATGATCTTCAGCGCCAGTTCGGCGCGCTCGAGCGGATAATCCTTGTTCAGCACGCCGGCCAGCATTTCCGCCACCGACACCGCCAGCCCCGGCCCGCTGATCATGCCCCCGGCCGACTGGCGCGGATAGCCGGTACCATCAAGCCGTTCGTGGTGTTCCGACACCGCCCGCGCCACCGATGCTGGATACGCTTCGAGTTCCGTAACCAGCATCTGGCCGATGCGCGGATGCACCACCAGATGCGCCCACTCGTGCGGCAACAGGCGCTTGCCCGGCGCAAGGTAGGCCGGGTCGATGTACAGCTCGCCGATATCGTGCAGCATGCCGGCCAGGCCGGCCGCCATCTGCTCGTCGTTCGACAGTTGCAATTTTTTGGCCATGCCGATCGCCAGCAGGCTGACCGTGACACTGTGTTCGAGCGCCTCGGGACCGTCGCGGTCGGTGAGGGTGAGCATCATGCGCATGGCGTGGCCGAAATGCATGTTTGCCAGCAGCGTTTGCGGCGAAATACCCCGTCCGGCGTTGCGCCCCAGGATACGATTGATCGGCACGCTGGTGTCGAGAATGCGCCTGGCGGTAGCGAGGATCAGGCCGTTGTCGGCGCCCCCCACCGCGCTCAGCGACGATTCCAGCGTCTTCTTGAGCTTGTGCCCGCCCAGGGTCTCCTGCTGGGCGCGCGTCAGCCTGGCGCCCTTGGCCACCAGCTTCATGCCGCGCACGTCGACAATGTCTTCGCTGGCGGCGACATCCATCACCTCGGTCAGGTTCATCAATTTGTTCAGGTAGTGCTGGTTGACGCTGGTGCTCAGGCTGGGACGCTGCATGGGGGCTCCGTAAAGATGCACACATGATAGCAACTATTTCCCAAAAGAATCAATACAGGTATCAAATATATGCTGCTCTTTTTGGCAAGCTAGCCGTTCCGGCCACCGCCGCGCCGCCGTCAACCGCGAATTGACATAGAATGAAGTCCCCATTCCCCACCGCATGGAAACGACAATGTTCAAGATTTCGGCACTTCTGTTGGCGGGCCTGTCCGCTGTTGTATTGACCAGCGCCCCGGCGCGCGCCCAGGCGCCGGCCGCCGCCCCGGCAGCGGCCCCGGCAGCGGCCCCGGCAAGCTGCCCCGCCTTGCTCAAGCACAGCTTCAAGCGCCTGCAGGATGACGCGCCGCAGGACCTGTGCCAGTACGCCGGCAAAGTTGTACTGGTGGTCAACACGGCCAGTTACTGCGGCTACACCACCCAGTACGAAGGGCTGGAAAAGCTGTACGCCAAATACGGCAGCAAGGGCCTGGTCGTGCTGGGCTTTCCGTCGAACGACTTCGGCAAGCAGGAACCGGGCAGCGCCAAGGAAATTGCCGACCTCTGCTACAACACCTACGGCGTCAAGTTCCCCATGTTCGCCAAGTCGGTCGTCAGCGGCGCCAATCCGAATCCCTTGCACGCGAGCCTGATCAGGGCCACCGGCAAGGAGCCGAAATGGAACTTCACCAAATACCTGATCGACCGCAACGGCAAGGTGATCGAACACTATCCGAGCAAGGTCACGCCGGAAGACAAGCAACTTGTCAGCAAGATCGAGCAAGCCCTCGGCAGCTGAGTACCAGCGCTGCGCACCAGGGCGGCCCCGCACAGGGCGCGTCCTGGACTGGTGTGACTTAACACAACGCATTTCCGGCAATCAGTTTCTGAAAAGACACTAAAAATGCTAAAATAGAACTCTCGTTCTATTCCGGTATGTCTGATGCTCCCCACTTTCGACTATGCGTCCTTGGCCTACCGCCTGCGCCGCTTTTTTGCCGTCGCCGGCCGCGACGGCGTCACGCCGCGCCCGTGACGATGAGGCCGACACTGCGCCCGATCCGGGCCGCCGACCACGCGTTCCTGCGGAGCGCGTACGCCGCCGCGCGCGCCCAGCAAATCGCCCTGTCCGGGTGGGATGTGGCCACCGCCGACGCGTACGTGCGCATGCAGTTCGACGCCCAGAACGGTTTTTACCGCAAGCGTTATCCGGCCGGCCATTTCGACCTTGTGCTCGCCGGCGACATCTCGGTCGGACGCCTGTACGTGGCGCGCGAAGCGCAGCGCATCCACGTGATCGACCTCGCCATGCTGCCGGCCTACCGCAACCGCGGCGTCGGCAGCGCGCTGCTCGCCGCGCTGCAGCGCGAAGCGGACGCGCGTGGCGTCGCTGTCACCACGCACGTCGAATGGAACAACCGCGCCATGTCGCTGTACCAGCGCTTCGGTTTTCGCGAAATCAGCAGCGCGGGTTTTCATCGCCTCATGGAGTGGCGCGCCGACGCGCCGCCCGGGAGTATTCACAGCCAGTCGGTTTGCCAGGCATGACAGGTTTTACAATCAACGCCCGCAATGCGCACCTCTACCGGCCTACTTCATGAATAAATTTGTTGAAATGCAGTTGTTTGTCACCGTCGTCGACGCCGGCAGCATGACCGAAGCGGCGCGCCGCCTGGGCACCCCCAAGTCCGTGGTGAGCGAACGCTTGCAGCAGCTCGAGCGGCGCCTCGGCATCGCCTTGCTGGTACGCGGCCGCAAAATGGCGATCACCGATCCCGGCCAGATTTTCTATGCCCATTGCGTACGCATCCTGGCCCAGGTGTGCGAAGCGGAGGACGCGGTCCTCGATGCCCAGGCCAGCATGCGGGGCCAGTTGCGCGTGGCGGCGCCGATGGCGGCCAGCGTGCGCTACCTGGGACCGATGCTGGCCGCGTTCGCCGCCAGGTATCCCGACTTGCGCATGGAGATCGACCTGAGCGACCGCTACGTCAACATGCACGACGAGAACTACGACGTGGCCATCCGCATGGGTAACCTGCAAGACTCCACGCTGGTCGCCCGGCCGATCACCATCAACCGCCACCTGGTTTGCGCCAGCCCGGCTTATCTGGCCGCGCGTGGAATGCCGCTCCATCCGGACCAGCTGGGCGAGCATGAGGGGCTGTTGTACGGAAATCGCGAACCCCAGGGCACGTGGCAACTGCAGGTCAATGGGAAGGTCGAATCCTTCCGCATCCGTAACCGCCTGTGTACCGATAGCGGACACCAGTTGCTGGAAGCGGCCAAGGCCGGGCTCGGCCTGGCCATCCTGCCGACCTTTCTGGCGGCCGACGCCATTGCCGCCAACGAGCTGCGCATCGTCATGCCGTCATTTTCGCCGTCGGGCGGGGTAGTCTCGGCCATCTACCGGCAATCGCACCGGGCCTCGCCCAAGATCCGCACGCTGGTCAACTTCCTGGCCGAGCAGATCGGCGACCCGCCCGTGTGGGAACAGCAGATCCGGGCCGAACTCGACGCCATTGGGACAGAACGTTCGGAAAACCCGAACCAGTGATTCGCTTTTAGTTGCCTTATGCTAATTCGGCAAACGCTCTAATCTTCGCCCCCGGTGGACCTGCCACCGATCGGAGAGAAGATGAACAAGCAATCGCACAGTATCCAAGACGGCCGCCAGCAACACAGCGCGGCCACCCCGGCCAGCGCCACCGGCGGCGCGGCCAAGGCGGCCGACGTGATCATCGTCGGCGGCGGTTCGGCCGGCGCCGTGCTGGCACGGCGCCTGAGCGAGAATCGCCAGCGCGCGGTGCTGCTGCTCGAAGCGGGGCACAGCTACGACGCGGCCGGCTATCCCGCCGCCATCGCCTCGAGCGACATCCTCGGCGCCAACGGCGACCCCGCGTTCGAGTGGGGTTACCGCAGCGAACCGGGCTATATCGGGCACGCCGTCGGCGCCATTCGCGGCAAGGTGCTCGGCGGTAGTTCGGGGGTGAACGGCGCCGTGGCGATCCGCGCGCGTCCTTCCGACTTTGCCCGCTGGAACCTGCCAGGCTGGGGCTATGCGGACATGCTGCCGTACTTCAAGCGGTTGGAGACCCGCAGCGGCGGCAGCGATGCCCTGCACGGGCGCAGCGGACCCTTGCCTGTGCGCCAACTGACGCGGGACGACATCACGCCCATGCAGCGCGCCTTCATGGACGCCACCCTGGCATGCGGCTTCCAGGCCGTCGCCGACTTCGACGGCGCCGACGCCAACGGGGTCGGACCGTACCCCATGAATATCATCGATGGCGTGCGGGTCAACACCGGCATGGCCTTCCTGCCGGACGCCGTGCGCGCCGCCGCCAACTTGCGGATCCGCCCCGACTGCCTGGTCGACAAGATCCTGTTCGCAGGCCGGCGCGCCATCGGTGTGCAACTGGCGGACGGGGAACAACTGTTCGGCGGCGAAGTGATCCTCTCGGCCGGCAGCTATGGCAGCGCCGCCATCCTGCTGCGTTCGGGCATTGGCCCGGCGGCCGACCTGCATGCCCTGGGCATCGCGCTGGTGGCCGACCTAGCGGTCGGGCAAAACCTGGCCGACCACCCCTTCTATTACAACGCGTATGCGGCCAGGCCCGATGCGCTTGGCGCGCAGAGCCCGGTGATCGGCGCCAAGCTGTGGACCGCCAGCAGCGGCGCCCGGCCCGGCGAGCTCGATCTCCACATCACGGCGACCCATTTGTTCCCGCACGAACAAAGCCCGACCGGGGTGGGCTTTGTGCTGGCGGTGGCGCTGACCCGCCCGCTCTCGCGCGGACGGCTGACCCTGGCCAGCCGCGATCCGCTGGCCGCGCCGCGCATCGACCTCGGTTTCCTGTCGGCGCCCGAAGACCGGGCGCGCATGCTGGAGGGCGTCAAGCTGGCGCGCAAGATCGGCGCCGGCGCGCCGCTGGCCGCCATGGTGCATGCCGAACTGAGCCCGGGGCCGCAGGCGCAGTCGGACGACGCCATCCTGGCCTCGATCATGGCCACCGTCGATACCTATCACCACCCGACCTCGACCGCCCCGATGGGCCCGCGCAGCGATCCGTCAACCGTGGTCGACACCGATGCACGGGTCCATGGCCTGCACGGGCTGCGCGTGGTGGACGCCTCGATCTTCCCGGACGTGCCCTCGGTGGCCACGAATGTCACCGTCATCGCCACGGCAGAGCGCATTGCCAGCCTGTACGCCTGAACACCGCTTTACCTGAAAGAAACAATCATGAAAAACAACACCGCACTGCACTGGATCGATGGCCAATGGCACGATTCCGAACAACACCGCGACTCGATCGATCCGGCCACCTACGAGGTGATCGGGCGCTACGCCGACGGCGGCGCGCGCGAAGCGGCGCACGCCACCGCGGTCGCCAGGCGCGCCTTTGCCGACTCCCCGTGGAAGGAGGACCGCGCCCTGCGCGCCCGGGTCTTGCACGCGCTGGCCGACGCCTTCGAGCGCCACGCCGGCGCGCTGGTCGAGCTGCTCTCGGCCGAAAACGGCAAGATCAAGGCGGAAGCGGCTTTCGAAGTGGGGATGGTCCCTTCCAAGCTGCGCTACTACGCCTCGCTCGTGCGCACCGAATACGGACGCGCGCTCGAACCGAAGGCGGGCAGCATCTCGCTGGTGTTGCGCGAATCGATCGGGGTGGCGGGCATCATCGCGCCCTGGAATTCGCCGGTGGTGCTGATGATCCGCTCGCTGGCGCCGGCGCTGGCGGCCGGCTGCACCGCGGTCATCAAGATGCCGGGCCAGACCGCGCAAACGAATGCGCTGGTGTCGGCCATCATGGCCGGGGTGGCCGACTTGCCGTCCGGCGTCGTCAATCTGTTCTCGGAGTCGGGCGCGGAAGGCGCCAAGTGGATGATCGAATCGCCCGACATTCCTGTCATCAGTTTCACCGGCAGCACCGCGACCGGCCGCGCGATTGCCGAAGTCGGGGCGCGGCACTTGAAGCGCTTCGGCCTGGAGTTGGGCGGCAAGACGCCGATGATCGTCTTCGACGACGCCGACCTCGGCGCCGCCCTGCCCAAGCTCGAAAAAGCCCTGACCGTCTTTTCCGGCCAGTTCTGCATGACCGGCTCGCGCCTGCTGGTGCAGCGCGGCGTTGCCGATGCGGTGCGCACGCGGCTGGCGGCGCGCCTGGGGGCCGTGCGGGTGGGACCGGCCAGCGACCCGGCCAGCGACATGGGGCCGCTGATCGACAAGCCGAACGTGGCGCGCGTCGAGGGCCTGGTCGAGGCCGCGATTGCGGCCGGCGCCAACGTCCTGGTGCGCGGCGGCGCCGTGACCGATGGCGTGCTGGCCAAGGGCGCCTTCTATCGCCCCACCTTGCTCGAAGTGAGCGACCCGGAACTCGACATCGTGCAGACGGAAACCTTCGGCCCGGTCCTGACCTTGCAGGTGTTCGATACCGAAGCCGAGGCCATCGCGCTGGCCAACAACAGCGAGTTCGGCCTGGCCGCCAGCGTCTGGTCGCGCGATGTCGACCGTCCGCTACGGGTGGCGCGCCGGCTGCAGGCGGGTACGGTCTGGATCAACGACTGGGCCGTGGTGTACGACGAATGCGAGGAAGGCGGCTACAAGCAGTCCGGCCTGGGGCGCCTGAACGGCATGGCGGCCATGGACGATTTTCTCCAGTACCAGCACATCACCATGAGCCCGGGCGCGGCGTGAAGCAGCCGGACTTGTACGAGGGATTGCTGGACGCCCTGTATGCCATCTTCGGCAGGTATGCGGGCTTGCGGGTGACGCATGCCAAAGGCATCGTGGCGCACGGCAGCTTTACCGCGTCGCCGGCGGCGGCGCGCCTGAGCCGCGCCGCCCACCTGCAGGGCGCGCGCGTGCCGCTTACCTTGCGCTTTTCGAACTTCAGCGGCGTGCCGTCCACCGCCGATGGCGACCCCGACGCCGGCCCGCAAGGACTGGCGCTGCGCTTCCTGCTGGCCGACGGCCGCCACACCGACATCGTCGCGCATTCCTACGACGGTTTTCCGGTGGCCACGCCGGAGCAGTTCCTCGGCTTTTTACAGGGGCTGGCCCGGGCGGGCGGCGAGCGGCCCGACCCGCTGCCGCTGGACGCCTTTTTGGCGCGGTATCCGCGCGCGAAACGTTATCTGGAAGCGCCCAAGCCGGCGCCCGCCAGTTATCTGGCGCAGACATATTTTGGCGTGAACACCGTGCGCTTGCTCGACGCCGCCGACGCCGCCGTGCATGGACGCTACCGGATCGAGCCGCTGGAGGCGCCGACTGCGCCGCCGCCAGATGCGCTGCCGGGGACCGATTTCCTCGGCGCCGAGCTGGGCGAACGCCTGCGCCGCGCGCCGGCCAGGCTACGCCTGGTGCTGCAATGCGCCGCGCCGGGCGACGAGCTTGACGACGGTTCGCTGGCCTGGCCGCGCAGCGGGCCGGATGCGCGCCCGGAAATTGAACTGGGCATCCTCAGTGTCGAGACGGTCGAGGCGGACGGGCAAGTACAGGCGGCGCGGCAGCAAGCGCTCGCCTTCAATCCCGGGCACTTGATCGACGGTATCGAAGCCTCTGGCGACCCGATGCTTGCCGCGCGCGCCGAACTGTACCGGCGCGCAGCGTTGCGGCGGCGCCCGGTGCAGGCATGAGCCTGGCGGCGGCCGGCGAGCAAGGCATGAGCGCCATCATGCACGAGGTCGATCCGCGCCACCGCGCCGACTACGAGCGCTCGATGGTGGCGGCCACGCAAGCGCACCGCCAGTGCCGCGGCTACCTGGCGATGGACCTGATCAAGCCGGTCGGCGCCGGCGCCTGCTATGTGGTGCTGCTGCGCTTTGCCAGCGTGGGCGAGGCCAGCGCATGGCTGGTCTCGCCGCAGCGCCGCCAGTTGCTCGAGCAAGCCCGCCCCTGGCTGCTGCGCGAAGAACGCTACCAGGTACACGCCGGGTCCGCGTTCTGGTGTACCCCGGCGGGGGCCGGCGCGCTGCCCAGGCGCTGGAAGCAATGGCTGCTCTCGACCCTGGCGGTGTTTCCGCTGACCACGCTCATTCCCGCCGTGGTGCGCGCGGTCGCGGAGCGGCTGGCCCCGGCCGTGCCCGCGCTGGCGCTTGGTGCGCTCAGCGCCACGCTGGTGTCGGGCCTGATGGTGTACTGGCTGATGCCCCTGTTCTCACGCGTGGCGGCCGGCTGGCTGTCGCGCTGAATGTGCCAATTTTTTTGTTAGTTGATTTTTTAAAGGAAGACATTGCAATGACGTATCAAACTCCCCTGAGCACCAGCGACCGTTTCGAGATTTTCGAACAACTCAATCTGCACCAGCGCTACATCGACAACGATGCCAGCCTGGCATCAGCCCGAACGTACATCAGCCTGTACTGGCCGGAAGCCGAATTTTCGGTGAAGGACATCCGCGAAAACGTGTTTCGCGGCGTGCAAGGACTCAAGCAGCTGTACGACTACGCGCACAGCGTGTTTCCGCTGCACCTGATGCGCCATGCCGTGGGCACCTTCGTCATCGAAGGCGGCGATCACGTCGCCGAGGTGGAATGGAACTGGATCGTCACCTGGAAGGCGGAACAGCAAGGCGTGGTCTCGACCGGCACCTACACCGACCGCTTCGAAAAGCGCGACGGCGTCTGGAAGTGCCTCTCGCGCGCCTCGAATGTCGACCCGAACTGGCCGGCCGACCTGTTTCAACCCTGGGTCGACCAGCAGGAAACCACGTTCAAGGCCTCATGATGAAAAACGTACTCGAACATACCTTGCTGGCGTGCGCCGCCGTGACGGCCACCTTGTCCGCCACCATCGTGCCGGCCCAGGCGGCCGATGACACCACGGTGGTGCTGGTGCATGGCGCCTTTGCCGATGGTTCCAGCTGGGGCAAGGTAATCCCGCTGCTGCAAGCGAAGGGCGTGAAAGTGGTGGCCGTGCAAAACCCCTTGTCCTCGCTGGCCGACGATGTCAGCGCCGCCAAAAGGGTGATCGACGCGCAGCCGGGCAAGGTGGTGCTGGTCGGCCACTCCTGGGGCGGGGCCGTGATCACCCAGGCCGGCGACAGCGACAAGATCAAGGCGCTGGTGTACGTGGCCGCGTTCGCTCCGTCCGAAGGCGAGAGCCTGGGCACGGTGGGCAAGGATTATCCGGTGCCGCCGGGCGTGCCCTCGCTCAAGCCCGACGCGGCCGGCTACCTGACCCTGTCCGATGCCTCGTACGCGGCCAACTTCGCCCAGGACATCCCGGCCGCCAGCGCCAGGGCGTACGCCGCCACGCAAGGCTTGTTCCCGGCCAGGGCCTTCGATGAAAAAATCACTTACGCGGCCTGGAAGAGCAAGCCGAACTACTACATCGTCGCCAGCAAGGACCGCATGCTGTCGCCCGACCTGGAACGCGCCTTTGCCAAGAAGCTCAACGCGGTCACCACCGTGCTGGCCAGCAGCCATGTGCCGATGCTGTCGCAGCCGCAAAAAGTGGCCGATGTCATCCTGGCCGCCGTCAAACGCTGAGGCCACCCCGCCGGCGGCCTGGCGCCGCCGGCCCGCCAGCGCATTCCACCCATTCACGCAACAGGAAACACCCATGTCCATCGCCAACATCCTCTACCGCGCCAGCGTCACCGTCACCGGCGGGCGCGAAGGCCGCGCCATCTCGGCCGACAATACGCTCAACCTCACCTTGACCACGCCCAGGGAACTGGGCGGCACTGGCGCCCCCGGCTCCAACCCCGAGCAACTGTTCGCCGCAGGCTACTCGGCCTGTTTTCTGGCGGCCTTGAAACTCGTCGGCCGGCGCGACAACATCACGATCCCGGCCGACTCGTCGATCGAAGGGACGGCCGCCATCGGCCAGGCCGACAACGGCTACGGCCTCGAGATCGAACTGGTCATTTCCTTGCCGGGCATGGCGCGCGCCAAGGCGGAGACGCTGATCGCCGCCGCCCACCTGGTCTGTCCGTATTCGCACGCCACGCGCGGCAATATCGACGTGACCCTGACGCTGGCCTGAGCGGACAAGACCATGACTGTCGATTCCCACCTTGTTGATTTTGTCATTCTCGGCGGCGGCTCTGCCGGCGCCGTGCTGGCGGCCCGCCTGTCGGAGCTGCCCCAGTTCAGTGTATTGCTGGTCGAGGCAGGCAGCGCCTTCGATCCGGACGACTATCCTGAGCAAATTTACAGCAGCAACATCATCGCCGCCAACGGCGATGCGCGCTACGAATGGGGTTACCATGCCATCCCGCTGGCCCAGGCGCAGCCGGTGTATGCGCCGCGCGGCAAAGTGCTCGGCGGCAGCTCCGCCATCAACGGCGCCGTCGCCTGCCGCGCCTTGCCCTTCGACTTTGCGCGCTGGACGGCAAAAGGCTTGCGCGGCTGGCGCTATGCGGAAGTACTGCCTTACTACAAGAAAATGGAAAGCGCCCCGCATGGCGAGGAACGCTGGCACGGCCGCAGCGGGCCGCTGCCGATTCATCAAATGTCGATGGCGGGCATCACCCCGGTGCAGCGCGCCATGGTGCAAGCGGCCTGGGCCTTGGGGGCGCGCCGGGTGGACGACTTCAACGATCCCGAAGCGAACAACGGCGCCGGGCCGAACCCGATGAACATCATCAACGGCGTGCGCGTCAATACCGGCATGGCTTACCTGACCCGCAGCGTGCGTGCCCGCCCGAACCTGGCCATCCTCGATCGCAGCATCGTCGACAAGCTGGTCGTCGAGAATGGCCGGGTGGCTTCGGTCTTGCTGGCCGATGGCCGCGCAATACGCGGCAAGGAAGTCATTCTCAGCGCCGGCGCGTATGGCTCCGCCGCGATCTTGCTGCGTTCGGGAATCGGTCCGAAGGCCGACCTCGACGCGCTGGATATTCCTGTGGTCAAGGATGCACCGGTCGGTACCCATCTGCTCGATCACGCCTTTTTCTGGATGAATTTCAGCGCGAAAGCCGAACTCAAAGGGCAGGAGCACCCGGTGGTCGGTTCCCAGTGGTGGACCAATTCCTCGTATGCGAGTTCGGACCAGGAACTCGACATCGGCATTTCACCGTCGCACCTGCTCGACCCGGCCAGCAGCCCGACCGGCGTGGCCTTTTCGCTCGGCCTGGAACTGATGCATTGCACCTCGCACGGGCGGATTCGCCTCAAGAGCCGCGATCCGCATGAGGCGCCGCTGATCGAACTCAATCATCTGAGCACGGAGGACGATATGCGGCGCATGGTGGAGTGTTTCCGCCTGGCCAGGAAGTTGGCGGCCACCGAACCGCTCAAGAGCATGATCGTGGAGGAACTGTATCCTGGGCCGTCCATCGACGACAGCGAGCAGCAGATCCGCAGCGCGCTGGCGGCCGGGGTGGGAACCTTGCAGCACCCTTGCGCCAGTGCGCCGATGGGCTTGCCGGACGACCCGCGCGCCGTCGTCGATGAACAGGGGCGGGTGTACGGTGTGGATGGGCTGCGCATCATCGATGCCTCGATCCTTCCCGAAATTCCGCTCATCAACTTGAATCCGACGGTCATCATGATGGCGGAGAAGTTATCGGATATCATCAAGCAAACCGCCATCCGCGCCTGAGCGGCCAGCTCGCGCGCCGGCGTGGAACCAATATCGCCGGCGCGGATCGAACAGCTTGAGAGCGATGCTTTCGCAGGAATCATTAACCACCATGGCCACGCATCGATGGCCGTCGAACGGGAGAATGTGTGATGAGTGCCAGGGACTTTTTTGTTGTCGATGAAGAGCAAGATGCGCATGCGCGCGAGGGATATGCTCCATGGAAAGCCGCAGCCGGCAACGACGCGGTTGAGCTGAGTGCGCCGGAAAGCAAGGAATTGGCCTACGCTGAACAATTCGGCAAAAAACAAACCACGCTCCAGTTCCTGGTGAAGCATATTTTGCCGCTCCTCATCATCGCCCTGCTTGTCACGGTGGCGATGGCCACTGGCGACAGCGCAAGCGTGAGCGACATTCCCACGCCTTGCCGGGGGTGACGGACAGTCGTCATCAGCGACCGGGTACATTAAGACGGTCCTTTTGGCGTTGCCAAAAGGATGCCGCGCTGGGTACGTTCGCTGTTTGCCCGATGGGCGGGTAAACCAGGCCGACGATCTCGTCGACGATGCGCATGCAGTAATCAACGCCGCTCGCTAACGCACTGGGTATGAGCGCGCCAACTTGGTTCGTATATTTTGATCAGAAGTATTCACTGCCGTAGATGCGTCACGCCCAGTAGGGAACGTATTCGGCGAATTTGTTGCCGCTCGTTGTGTCCTTACGTTTTATCCTGTTAGCCTGTACCGCGTCTGCAATCAGATTGGTGATCTGGTTGCGTTGGCGCTCACTTACCTTGAAGCGGGTTCGAAGGGTGGTGTTGGTGAGCGTTTGACTCGACAAGAACTGCAAAACAGCATGTTGGTAGCATGCTTCGATGCGTTCAGCCTGTGCCATATCCGCAAACTGACGGGGTGCGTAGAGCGTTACCTGGAACGCATTCTCCAATGGTGTGAACAAGACTGGTGGCATGCCGAATAACTCGATGGAGGTCACTACTTTCTGAAAGCCAGTTCCTCGTTCTTCGCAGATGCGGTACATGCGAAATTTTGACGCTAACAACTCGTTGCGCGACTCTGGCGTGGTGCCGATCAAACGATCGGGGCGTTTTCCCGGAAGCAGTGTTCCTGGGTTGGTGAAGGTAATTCTGTCATCGTAAATTTCAATTGTCGGTCCAGCGCCGGTTACGTTGAAGTCTTGGTGAATTAAGGCATTCGCAATAAGTTCTCGTAGAGCTATTTCTGGATAGACACTCACCTCTTCGCGAAGCGATTGCTTGATCACTTCGGAATGGGGCAATATGCGCTTCAAGTAGCCGATCAGGCCCTCGAACCCGATTGCGTAGCCTTTGTTTCCGATCATTTCATCGGTCGTATCAACCTTGTTTTTGCCACGGTGTTAGCGGGCTTGTAAAAGCGCGCAAATCTGGGTGCCATTGCGCGTGGCTTTTCGCCATGCGCGCGGCCGTAGACGCCTGCCGCGGGCTCCCACTGGGGGAAGATCGTTCCCCAGCGGGCTTGA